>JABLXW010000032.1 GCA_013177945.1 Bacillota bacterium | reverse complement strand
CATCTCTTGGAAACTGGAAGAGAAAAGCGGCAGGCGGCCCGCCGGTTTTTTGCTCGGCAGAGGTGTAATGACAAACCACCGGAACTGGGGTCGGGCGGCCCCCAGGAACAGGCGAGCTGCCTGCCGCCAAAATTTATTCTCCTGGCTATCCCTCGCTTTTGCAGGAAAACTCCATGCAAAATTCGTGCCGAAAAAGTTCATTACCGCCGGAACAGCTGCCATAAACCGCGTTCATCGAATTGTCTTGAGGGGTGCAGGCAAGGCCCGCTTTCAGGCCCCTGAATCTCCCTCGCATGTGATCTAAAGGCCCCCTCTGCAGAACCGATATCGGCAATCTGCACGTCAAACATCACAGAAAAGGCTGCGCCCTGCCGCCGTAGCCGGTGTCTTAGGTGGGCAGGCTCGGAGCAGCAAGGGCTATGAACAACCTAAAAAGCCGGGCCAATGCAGAAAGGATGCACAAGACCCGGCTGTACAATCATATATATTTTCTCCTTTCCGCACTGGGAGGCAAATCAGTTTCCCGATTTACCCTATCGGTCCGCCGTTCATGGCTGGCGCTTTAGAACGGGGACTCGGAGATAAATATTTAAGTGTTTGTTATACTTTTCACTGTTTTATAATTCTACCCCATGGGAAAAATTCCTTCTGGACAAATTGACTTTCAGAAATTTTTTGGGGCTTTTGCACCAGGAATGCAGAGATCATCCTGGTTGCCGCAAGTGTCGTCATCACTGCAGCTGCTCTGGTAACTGCCCTTTTCAGGAAGCCTGCTCTCGGGAGGGTATGCGTACTAGATTCTGCTTCCCGATCGGCAGCAACAAGGATTTTTCTGAGAAAAAAGAGAAATTTTAGCCAAGGGGGGAGGGAAATGTTTGACGCGGCTTTTCTTTACGGGGGTCAGTGCCTTGTCTGCCGCCGCCAGGTGCCTTTGCTGGCCCGCGCCTTGCAGGTTTGTCCGGTGTGCCTGAAGAGGTTCCCGGGAGAAGCATGGCCATATGTGGCAGCCGCCCACCGGCTCGCCCGGGAAGGATACGGGCTTCCTGGAGAAGCTCCTCGAGGAACCCCGGGAATCAGGTGCACCCTGTGCTTCCACGAGTGCCTCATCCCGGAGGGGGAACAGGGTTACTGCGGTTTGCGGGAAAATCAGGGCGGAAAGCTGGTTGTCCACGCGGGGATTCCGGGACGGGGCCTGCTGCAATGGTACTTTGACCCGATTCCAACAAACTGCGTGGCGGGTCTGGTTTGTCCCGAGCGGAACGGTTCAGGACGCAAGAACCTTGCCGTTTTTTATGGAAGCTGCTCCTTCAACTGCCTGTTCTGCCAGAACTGGCATTACCGGAAGATGAAGGGGCAGCGGAGCACCACCAGTGCGGCGGAACTTGCCCGGGTTGCCGATACGGAAACGGCATGTATCTGCTTTTTCGGGGGAGACCCCAGCTCGCAGATGCCCCATGCCCTGGCCGCCGGCCGGCGCCTCGCGGCAAAGGGGGTTCGCGTCTGCTGGGAGACAAACGGAGCAATGCACCCCCGGCTTTTAGAGCAGGCTGTCAGGCTCTCTCTTGCTTCCGGGGGGTGTGTTAAATTCGATCTCAAGGCATGGGATCCTTACCTGCACCTGGCGCTGACAGGTGTCGGAAATCGGCGGACCCTGGAGAACTTTCGCCTGGCGGCATCCTATTTTCCGGAGCGTCCCGAACCGCCGCTTCTTGTCGCCAGCACCCTTCTGGTGCCCGGGTATGTGGATGCAGATGAGGTTTACCGGATTGCAAGGTTTATTGCCGGTTGCGATCCCCGGATTCCTTACTTTTTGCTTGGTTTTGCCCCCCAGTTTCACCTGGGGGACCTGCCTCCGACTTCAGCGCGCCATGCCCGGCAGGCCGGGGAGGCGGCCCGGGCTGCCGGTTTGCATCGTGTTTACCTTGGGAACGAACACCTTTTTTCGCGGCCTACTGAGTGGTTTCTGGCTCCTGTGGTCGCGAAAACAAAAATGAAAAGGCATAGAGCCCCGGGGGGAGAGGGCAACTTTTTCAAGTTGCAAGGGCCTATGCCTTTTTCATTTCATTGAAATCTATATGCAAAAAACATGCCAATAGAAAGCCGCCTTGCGCCCAGGTCCCGACCGGAGCCGTTTGTGCATTCCTGCACAAGGGATTGTGAAAGAATACACAATCTTCACTATCCGGAATAGTGAAAGAGAGATCTTGAACGATGTCTGTTTTTCGACACCTGGGTGTCAGGACGTTGACAAAAATACCTCCTGTTAACCCGGCAAAAAGCCTGTTTTCGGGCTTTTTCTTTTCTGGCATGCTCTTTGCGAATTCAGATCCGGCGGAAAATGTGAAGTTTTGATCAAAAATCGCTTAAATGGGAGGGATGTCCAAAGGGAGGTCGGCCGGTTTTATCCATAAGGTTTTTTCTCAATTTTCTTTAGAAAGGTGGGTATGTGGATGGGTAAGGTTGGCACGCTGGAGGAAGCGGTAGCACGGCTTCGAGATGGAATGACGATCATGATCGGTGGTTTTCTGGACGTGGGAATTCCCCTCAAGATCGTGGAAAAACTCCGCGAGATCGATGTCAAGGATCTGACCCTGATCAACACCTGCGGGTCCATGGTCGGAGGCGGCTTTGGTACGGCGTACCTTTTCGCCCAGGGAAAGATCAAGAAATACATCACGAGCCACGTCGGCGTTGCCCCTGAGCACCTCAATGCTTATAAAGAAGGAAAGCTGGAAGTCGAATTCTACCCCATGGGAACCTGGATTGAGAAGATCCGGGCGGGGGGAAGCGGCCTGGGTGGTGTCCTCACGCCGGTGGGAATAGGAACACTGGTGGAAGAAGGAAAGCAGAAGGTGACCATCGACGGGAAGGATTACCTGATCGAGAAGCCATTAAGGGCCGACATTGCTTTCCTGAAGGGGTACCAGGCCGACCGGTTCGGAAATGTCAGGTGCCGCTATCTTCAGAGGAATACAAATCCGATTATGGCCTTTGCGGCAGATTATGTGGTCTGTGAAGTTAATGAATTCGTAGATGAAATCGACCCCGACCTGATCCACATCGTTGCCCCGCTGGTTGATGTCCTTGTCCAGGGCTATACCTTTGAGGAAGAACAGCGGATCTACCGTGACCTTTGGAAGGAAAGAAAGCGGCTCCGGGCAGCAGGCTGAGCACCGGGCATCTTTCTTTAGAAACTGGCATGAAGGAGGTTAAACCTGATGGATGAGCGTGAAATTATTTGCCGCCGTGCCGCGAAGGAATTGCGCGACGGAATGGTTGTGAATCTCGGCTTTGGAATGCCGCTGGGTGTCGCTGATTTTATTCCCGAGGGCGTCCACGTCTGGCTTCAAACCGAAAACGGGGGTTTGGGGTTTGGAGGAACTCCCACCTACGAGGAAGCCGACTGCGGATTGGCCAATGCCGGTGCCGGCCCCATTACCAGGCTGCCCGGTATGTCCATTTTCGACCTGAGCTATTCCTTCCAGTTAATCCGGGGCGGGCACGTGGATGTCACCATCCTCGGCTGTCTGGAGGTGGATGAAGAGGGGAATGCGGCCAACTGGGCGCTCCCCATTTATCCCGGGGCCAACAAGTACCAGCCGGGAATGGGCGGGGGTATGGACCTGATGTTCATGGCAAAAAAGGTCATCATTGCCATGACCCATACCGCAAAAGGCGCCCCCAAGCTTGTTAAGAAGTGCAAGTACCCCATTACTGCGCCCAGGTGCGCCCACATGGTGATTACCGAAAAGGCGGTCTTTGAGCTGACCGACAAAGGTTACGTGCTCAAAGAAATCTGGCCCGGTCTCACCGTCGACGATATCCGTGCCATCACCGAAGCCAGTTTTACCGTTGCCGCGGACTTGAAAGAGTACCAGGTTTAACAAGATGAGCGGGGCCTCCGGGGTGGAGGTCCCTTCTCCCCTGGTTTAATCCCCAACTCAAGGAGACGATCTGCGTGCAGAAGGAACGGGGTCAAGAGTGGATTTCAGATTTTTATGAAAAACTGGAAGCGACCGGGCTCGTCAAGGATTTGGAAAAATGCATGGCCTGTGGCAAGTGTGTGGGAGGCTGTCCTGCGGCCGCCCTTACAGAAACGTACAATTCACGCCGGATTATCCGCGACGTTCTTTTCGGAAACGCGGCCCGGCTTCTTTCCGGCGAGGAAATCTGGCAGTGCTTCTGGTGCAAGACATGCTATGTTTCCTGCCCCCATGATGTGGATCCTGCGATGCTCATTCTCGCCCTGCGCTTTCAGGCTCTGGCAAGGGGTTACGGAGCCAGGTATGCGGCGGGTTTCAAACGTTTTGCAGAGAGACTTTACCAGTATGGATTGAGCTTTGTACCGGGAGAAAAAAGGATGGAGCGGATCAGGGAGGGCAGGGAAAAGCTCGACCTCCCGCCCCTCGTCCTGGAGGAAAAGGCTCTCGAGGAACTGCGGGTGATCTTTGAGGCCACCGGAGCGAAGGAATGGATCTCCGGCCTGGATGCCAGGGAAGATCGCCCCCTTGAACTTGCCTATGCGAAGGGAAGAACTGCCGGATGACCGGACGGGGCCTTATTAACCACAGGCAGGTTGAAGAGATTCCGCTTTCTGAAAGGGTCTTTTTCTTCCGCAGTTGCACCGGAAGCATGGAGTATCCGGGCCTTGAGAAGTCCATCAGGGAGATCACAAAAATCCTCGGGATAGAACTGGTGGAATCCAGGGAGCAAACCTGCTGTACGGGGTACCTGATGACCTGCCAGGGCTTTGAGCCTTTAACCTCCCTGGCGGCTGCGGCGAGAAACCTGAGCATTGCCGAAGGGGAAGGGCTCGATCTCTTTACAAACTGCAACGGCTGTTACGGCTGGATGACGGAGTTCAAGCACATCCTGGACCACGACCGGAATGCCAGACAGAAAGTAGACCAGGTGCTGGGTTTAATTAACCGCTGCTACAAGGGGACGGCAAAAATTTACCACTTTCAAGAACTCTGGTACCGGCTGCGCGACCGGATCCGGGCGAAACAGGTCTTTTCCCTCGCGGGGTTGCCCGTCGGCGTTCATTACGGTTGTCACTACCTGGCCAAGAAGTACGGTGTGATCGATGATCCCGAATATCCCACTTTCATCGAAGAGATCGTGGAAATGCTGGGCGGTCAACCTGTTTTCTACCAGGCCAGGAGGGAGTGTTGTGGAGCGGCGGTGGGAGTAATGTTTACCCACGACGAGCTTGCCCTTGCCCAGTCTTACCGTAAAATCCGGTCGGCGCGGGAAGAAGGGGCTGAACTGCTGCTCACCGTCTGCCCGGGCTGCAACGTTCAGCTTGACCGTTCCCAGGCGGTGATGAAGGAGCGGGGTATGGGGGATTTTGCCCTTCCGGTCATCGATCTCTCGCAGTTGATCGCCTGGACGCTGGGCGTTCCCGAGGAGCTGCTCGGCTTCGAGATGAACACGGTTCCTGTGGTGATCCGGAAAGAAGGGAGAAAGTAGCGTGACAGGGGAAAAGGAGAAGGTTCTGGTGCTCGGCGGGGGGGCCGCGGGAATGGAAGCGGCGGCCTGGGTCTCGCGGTGCGGCCATCCGGTTTTGCTGGTGGAAAGGGAAAGGGAGTTGGGGGGGCGGCTGCTCCAGCTGGGACGGCTGTACCCCGATATGGAAGATGCCGCCGCCCTGCTGGGTGCTTTAAGGGAAAAGATTGCCGGGTCTCCCGGCGTTGACGTCTGGCTCAATACATCTCTGGAAGACGTCCAGAGGGCAGGGGGCGGCTTTGTGGTTACCCTGGGGCGGGACGGAAAGAGCTACGTGGAAAGGGTGGAAGCGCTGATTCTGGCCACCGGTGCCGCCTATTTTCAGGCGGAAAAGTGCAGCGAATACGGCTACGGGCGTTACCAGGGTGTTCTTACCAGTCTCGACCTTGAAAGAGCCTTAAAGGAGGCCAGGGCTGCGGGTGAGTTCCGCCTCTCTGGAACCGGAGCCCCCCCTCGAAAGGTGGCATTTTTCCAGTGCGTGGGCTCGCGGATGAGGACGGGTCTGGGAGTCCGGGGCCGGCCCTACTGCTCGAAGATCTGCTGCATGTATACTGCGAAGCAGGCGCGGGAACTTAAGGATCTTCTTCCTGATGTAGAGTGCTATGTCTTCTATATGGATGTACGCGCTGCAGGAAAAGGCTATGAGGAGTTTGTGCGGGAAACCATGGAAAGATACCGGGTACACTACCTGCGGGGTCGTCCGGCCAAGGTGTTTCCCGGAAACGGCAGCCTGCTGATCCGCGCCGAGGATACGCTGATGGGTGTTCCCCTGGAACTGGAGGTAGATCTGGTCGTTCTTGCCGCGGCCCAGGAGCCCCTTCCGGAGACGGTCCGGCTTGTGGAAAGCCTGCAACTGGCACGGGATCCCCACGGCTTCCTCCGGTCGTCAGCCGCTGCCGGGTCCCTGAAGGCAGGAGAAGGTGTCTACCATGCCGGCGCCTGCGAGTTTCCAAAAAGTGTGGCGGAAACCCTGGTCCAGGCCCAGGCTGCGGCCCTCCAGGCGGTTTGCGATCTCAGAATGCGGGAGAGGATTTAAGTGCTGACTTCATTAACCGCTGTTTCTGGCGATTTCCAGAGAGAAGTGGAAGCAAGAAGCGGCCAGAACCTGGACGGGTGCCTGGGCTGCGGCACCTGTACGGGAAGCTGCCCCAACATTTCCTTTTACGATTACAGCCCCCGCGAACTTATCGCCCTGATCAGGCGCGGCGAGAAAAAAAGGGTACTGGAGAGCAGGAGCATCTGGTATTGCCTGGGGTGCTACACCTGTGAAGAACGCTGTCCCGGCGGGATCGGCCTTTCCCGGGTCATGGATGCCTGCCGCGAGTTGTGCTTGAAGGAAAAATACGCGGTGAACGGGGAAAGGGTGCTCCTCTTCCACAGACTCTTCCTTGCCCAGCTTGCCAGGTACGGCAGGGCTCCGGAGGCCCTCCTGGCCCTCCAGTTTAATTTTCGGACAAAGGATTATTTCCGGGACCTGGGTCTGGGCAGAAAGATGTTCCTGAAAGGCAAGATAAAGCTCTTTCCGGAGCGCATTTCCGGCCAGAAGGAGATCAGGTCCTTTTTCAGGGAAGCGGGCCCAAGGGGGGTGCTGCCGGAATGAAGATCGCATATTACCCCGGCTGCTCGCTGCACGCGGCCGCCCGGGAGTACGATGCCAGTTTAAAACTCTGCCTCCAGAACCTGGGCATTGAACTCACGGAAGTGCCTGATTGGAACTGCTGCGGGGCAACCTCTGCCCACAGCATCGACGAAAAACTGAGCATTTTGCTTGCGGCGCGCAATTTAAGTCTGGCAAAAAAAATGGTTTCCGGCAAGGTGCTTGCTCCCTGTGCTGCCTGCTACAGCCGCCTTCTCACCTCCCGCCACCGACTTCAAACCGAGGCCCGGCTTTATCAAGAAATAGCTTCCCGGTTGCCGGACCTGGATGGAGTGCAAGAAATGGAGGTGCTCAGCCTCCTGGATCTCCTTTGCCTCCGCGAGCTGCGGGACCGCCTGAAGGCCGGCATCGTGAGGCCGTTGAACGGGTTGCGGGTTGCCTGTTACTACGGATGTTTCCTGGTAAGGCCGGCTGCTGTTACGGGACAGCCCGATCCTGAAGACCCGACCTTGCTGGAAGCAGTTCTCGCTGCGGCGGGGGCGGAACCCGTACCCTGGACCTATAAAACGGAATGCTGTGGCGCCGGTTTTGTCCTGCCTGAGCCTCAGGTGGTGCTCAGGCTTGCGGGAGAGATCCTGCAGGCGGCAAAGCGCTCCGGGGCAGATGTCATCGCCGTTGCCTGCCCCCTCTGCCAGATGAACCTGGATGCACGCCAGGAAGCCGTCGCAAGGGAGCTGGGTGAGGAGTTGCATCTGCCCGTTCTCTACGTCACGCAACTGCTTGGACTGGCGATGGGTTTCGCTCCCCGGGTGCTGGGCCTGAAGCGCCTGCTGGTCGATCCCTTCCCTGCCCTGCAGGAAAAAGGAATAATTTAGGTCCTCTGCGCAAGGCCTGAAGGAAGGGGGTGCTGGAACCGGCCGGTCTTCAGAAAGCGGTTATTAGCGGACATGGAAGTTAAGGGCAGGAAAAGAACGAATGAAGAGAGGAGGTTTTAAGGTGGCGATATCCGCCCCTCAAGTGGAAAAGAAGAACGGTTCTGTGTTAAACAGTGCACTTGTCCAAAAAGTGCTGACCTATCGCTACTTTATCTTTGCCCTGATTGCAATTCCTTACTTTCTTGTATATTTCCACAGGACTTCGACGGCGGTTGTTGCAAAGGCGCTTGTGGACGCTTTTGGGGTGACCCCGGCGGCCCTGGGCCTTTTGGGCTCGATGTACTTCTACCCCTACGCGGCAGGTCAATTACCGGCCGGGATTCTGGCCGATAACTGGGGCCCTAAAAAGACGGTTTCCCTTTTTCTCCTGATTGCGGCTGCAGGAGCAATCCTCTTCGGTGCCGCTCCAAACTTTGCCACTGCCGTGGTGGGGAGGTTCCTGGTTGGCCTGGGCGTGGGCTTTGTCTATGTGCCTGCCATGCGGCTGCTGGCGGACTGGTTCCGGAAGCAGGAGTTTGCGACCATGTCCGGCGTCCTGCTGGCCATCGGGAACATGGGGTCTCTTTCTTCGGCAGGCCCCCTTGCCCTAATGATGGCGGCCATCGGCTGGCGCAGCTCTTTTTACGTGATCGGTGCCGTGACCTTCCTTGCCGTAATCCTCTTCTTCCTCTTCATGGTGAACAAACCGCAGGACAAGGGGTGGCCCAGCATCCAGGAGATCGAGGGGATTGCCGCGCCGACGGGCCAGGGGGGGAAGAAGATCGGCATTGGCGAAAGCCTGAAGCTGATCTTCTCCAACTGGCAGTTTAACAAGATCGGGATTCTCCTGTTCTTCTTCTACGGCGGGATGATGGGATTCCAGGGGCTTTGGGCGGGCCCCTGGCTCCGCCACGTGTACGGAATGGAACCAACTCAGGCTGCCAACTACCTGATGTTGATGGCGGTAGGGCTTGTCTTCGGCTGCCCCCTGTCGGGAATCCTTTCCGATAAGGTGCTAAAATCCAGGAAGAAGGTGCTTTTATACGGCGGCATTCTCTATACACTCTCGTACATTCCCATTGTTTTGAAAATCGCTACCTTAACTCCAACCATGATCGCGGCCCTCTTTTTCTACTGGGGGCTCACGGCAGGCAGCTTCGTGGTCTGCTTTGCCAATTCCAAGGAGTGTTTCCCGGTGGAGCTGGCCGGAACGTCTACCGGCGCTGTCAACCTGTACATCTTTGTAGGCGGTGCTGTTCACCAGCAGGTGATGGGACTGATCATCCAGCGCTACCCTGCAGTCAACGGAATTTACCCGGCTGCAGCTTACCAGGCGGCTTTTGCCTTCTTGATTGCAGGCATGGCCCTGGCGCTCCTGCTCTACTCCACATTTAAAGAAAAGCCACAGTTTTGATCGAGTTTCAATTTTTCTCTTAAAATAAACAAATTCAAGCAAGGAGGTACAACTATGTCCAGGTTGGTTTCCCTCGAACAGGCGGCTCAACTTATCGGCAACGACCAGATTGTGGCCGTAGGTGGAAACGCCCTCCACCGGAACCCGGTTGCCCTCTGCCGCGCCCTTGCCAGGCGCAGGCCCGAAGGGTTAACCGTGGTCGGTGCTGCTCCTGGTTTGGCCGCCGATATCCTTTGCGCAGCAGGCTGCGTAAAGGAAATCTGGTTTGGTTTCTTCGGTTTTGAAAACGAGTTTGGGCTGGCTCCCGGAATGCGGAAAGGGGTTCAAAGCGGGAAGATCAAGGCAATGGAGGGCTCCTGAACGGCGATCATTCACGCTCTCCGTGGGGGAGCATACGGCGTTCCGTTCATGCCGGTAGGCGGAATGTGGGGGAGCGACCTCCTGAAGATCCGTCCCGAAATGTACCAGGTGATGAAGAGCCCCTTTGACGGAAAAGAAGTGGTTTGTGTCAAATCGCTCCAGCCCGACTGGGCCCTGGTGCACGTCCACGAAGCAGACGAAATGGGGAATGCCCGGATTTACGGCAACACCTTCCAGGATGTCCTCTTAACCCGGGCCGCCAAAAGAACGATTATTACTGCGGAAAGGATTGTCCCAACGGAGACGTTCCGCGAGAAACCCGAACTGACAACAATTCCCTATATCTTCGTGGAAGCGGTGGTCGAAGCACCGAAGGGAGCGGCCCCCGGTCCCTGCTGGCCCGACTACCCGCTGCCGGATCGTGACGGGATGAAGGCCTATCTGGGCGCCGTGAAAAACGATGCCGTAAGTGAATGGCTCTAGATCTACGAAAGGAGGAAGAAGAGATGGAATATGGCCCCGCTGAAATGATGGTTGTGGCCCTGGCGCGGGAGGTTCAAAATGGCAAAAAGTACTTTACCGGTCTGGCATCCCCCGTTCCGGTAACCGCCATGAAGCTGGCGCGTGCCCTCCATGCACCGAGCTGCACCTGGATTACCATCGCGGGAGGGATCGATCCCCAGCCCGAACCGGCGATCACCCCTTCCACGCTGGACCAGGAAAGGCTTTTAAAAGGGGTGGTGAGCTACTTCTCGCTGGAAGAGGTTTTCGACCTGGCCTGCAGCGGAAGACTGGACTACGCTTTCCTGAGCTTTATCCAGTTGAGCAGGAAAGGCGAAATTAACATGTCCTACGTCGGGGGTGAGTACGAAAAGCCGAAGGTGCGTCTGCCCGGCGGGGCGGGAAGCGCAACCCTTACGCCCACGGTGAAGCAGGTTCTGATCTGGCGTACCGCCCACGACCCCCGCTCTCTGGTGGAGAAGGTAGATTTCTGCACCACCAAGGGCAACGTCTACAAGGTGATCACTCCTCTCTGCACCTTTGTCATGAGGAATGGGGAGCTGGAGGTAGAAAGCGTCCACCCGTACACAACGCTGGAAGAGGTCAGGAAGAACACCGGCTGGGAAATTACCCAAACAGAAGCGCCCGTTACCCCACCGCCTACCGATGCAGAGCTTGCTGCCCTTGCCAAGGTGGACCCCAACAAGATCTACCTTGCGGAGTTCTAGCGCCCGAATTTAACAGGACCAGAGGAGGCTGGCTCCCCCGGGGCCAGCCTTAACTTTGGTCTCCGGAGCCGTTCTGCTGATTTTTTAAGTTTTAATGGAGGCCGGCGAAAAAAGGGTTTCTCTTTGCCTTTGTCGAAATCTGTATTCAAAAGATATGGGGCCCTGTGGTACCGTCTGTTTAGGGGGGTGGAAGGCCGGATGGACTTGTGTCAGATCGACCTGACCAATTTAAAGGCCAAGGAGATTATGCAGAGTGAAGTCCTTACCGCGCCGCCGGAGGCGCAGGTCTGCCAGTTAATCAACCAGCTTATCTGCAGCGATAAGGAGGAAGTGGTTGTTCTCGATCAGGATCAGCATGTTACCGGAATTATCACCCGCAAGGCTCTGCTGCGAAAGATCAACGAGGGGCTGGATCTGCGGGCTCCTGTAAGAGAAGTGATGCAGCAGCCCGTAATCGCGGTTAAAGGGAACGACGATGTTTATCAGGTCCGGGAAATTATGAGGGAGCACAAAATCGGCCGGGTTCCGGTGGTCAGTGATTCGGGCAGATTAATCGGTCTCGTTACCGCTGTTGCTATTTGCAACGGCTTTTCCGATAAACTGGAGGAAGTGGGCGGACACCTCCAGGCAGTGCTCGATTCCATCACCGAAGCCGCCTTTGTTTTCAATAAATACTGCCGCCTGATTTACTGGAATAACAGTGCCAGGAGGCTGTGCAAGAACAGCATAAAACCGGGAGTACGGTCCAACGAAATTGCCAGCCAGGAGCTGATCAAAAATGTTCTTGCAACAGGAAAAGCAATTAAAAATATATACGAAGTCAGGGAGGGCCGGCATCTGGTAAAAAATATCAGCCCGATCATTAAGCTTGGGGAAGTAATCGGGGCCGTCTGTACAGTAGAAGATGTCACCAAGGTTGTCAACCTGATGAACAAGGTTGAGAGCAGGAACGAAAAGGCGGAGCTGATCCAGGGCCTGGGTAAAGGGGAGAAGAGAGGGAATCAGGTTGCTCCCGAACCTCCTTGCTTTGAGGCTTTTTCGGGGAGAGGGAAGCGCTTTGAGAAGCTGATTGCTCTGGCTAAAAAAGCTGCGCGGGTCGACGCTACCGTCCTGATTCGAGGGGAGACCGGAACCGGGAAAGAATTGATGGCAAGGTCGCTTCACCTCGCAGGACCCCGGAAAAATAAACCGTTTGTCGTAGTGGACTGCAGTGCCATCCCCGAGACCCTTTTCGAAAGCGAACTTTTCGGATATGAGCCTGGCGCTTTTACAGGTGCTTCCAGGACTGGCAAGAAGGGGAAGCTAGAAATTGCCGACGGAGGAACCCTTTTTCTCGACGAAATCGGTGAACTTCCTCTCGAAATGCAGGCGAAACTGCTGCGCGTCATTCAGGAGAGGGAATTTTACCGCGTCGGGGGAGTGAAACCGGTCCGGGTTGACCTCCGTTTCATTGCCGCCACCAACCGGGATCTGGAGCAGATGGTCAAAGAGGGTAATTTCAGGGAGGACCTCTTCTACAGATTGAACGTCGTTACCCTGGAACTGCCCAGCCTGCGCGAAAGAGGTGAAGAGCTTCCGGGGCTGGTTAAAGAGTTTATCGAACAGTTCAGCAAATTCTATGATATTCCCATTAGCAGCATTGAAGAAGGCGTAATTTCAGCTCTGCGAAATTACTCCTGGCCGGGAAACTACCGGGAGCTCCGGAACGTTGCAGAAAGACTTGTTCTTCTTTCAGAAAACGGGTGCATCAAAATTGAACATCTTTCAGATGTAATTAGGGAAGACCTGATTAAAGACTGCGGGGAAAAAGAGAGCGGACCGCCTGATTCCGGACCAGAAGGTGTTTACTGTCTTGAAGAAATGCTTGCGGCGAAGGAGAGGGAAGCAATCCTTAGCGTCTTAAAGCAGCACCAGTACAACAAATCCCGTGCCGCCAGGGCGCTTAACATACCCCGCAGTACGCTGTATTATAAAATCAAATCATTAAATATCAACGTTTAATCACCTGTGAGAGTCCTGTTTAGGCCCCCGGGAGGGGCTTTTTAATTGTGTCTGAGATGCTGTCAGTTGCTGTACAAAAACCTGACGCTTAATATACCCTGTTTTTTTACTTTGCGGGTTCTTTTTTGCCCTGAAGTGAGCGCTAAAGACTCCTGCCTCTTGTCTGGCACGCTTTTTGCTTGTACTAAAAGGTACAAAGTGCGGGATGCCCCCAACAAGAATCAGCCTGTCAATTACTTTTCCCCCCACATACAGGACCGGGGGCAGCCCGCGCCAGAAGTTTTATCCTGTTGTGGAGAACTTTTCGGGAGGGGAAGCGGGTGGTAGTTGCTGTTCTTCCGGGACGCTTCGATCCTGTCACATATGGTCACCTGGATGTCATCACCCGGGCAAATTTTTTGTTTGACCGGGTCATTGTAGGAGTAAGGCCGGCCCCGGAAGAGAATCTGCTTTTTAGCCTGAACGAGCGCATTAAAATGCTGGAGCATCTGACCCGTGAACTTTCCAGCGTTATCGTGCTGCCGTGCTGTGAACCCGTTCTGGATTTTGCCCGGAAATACCGGGCGCGGGTTATTATCAGGGGATTGCGGAGTTTCAGCGACTTTGAAATGGAATTCGAGCGGGCCAAATTAAACAAAGAGCTTGTGCCCGAAATTGAGACGCTCTTTATTACCTGCCGGCCCGAACTCTTTTATACTTCAGAAATGGTAAAAGAAATCGCCGCCTTTGGTGGAAACATCGGACACCTTGTTCCGCCTTATATTGAAACACGGGTCTTTGAAAAGATGGCTTTGGCTCAAGAGCAAAAAGAAGCCAGAACAGTGAAAGTGTGAAAAAACCAAGAGGCCCCCGAAGCCGCCGTAAACCTCCCGACCGGTCCCTGGGGGCCGGTTTCCGGCGGCTTCTTTTTTCCTTTCCTGTGAAATTTGCCTCCCCAGCTTCCGGGGCGGCAGAACTTGCGTTTTTGCGCAAGAAAATGTGACATTTTGCAACAGCTTTCAGCACCTGCAGTCAGCACGCTTCTTGCGGCCTCCTGATAGTGCTTCCAAAGATTTTAAGAGGAGGGGGTTTCACTGATTGATGGCCGCGGTCTGCTCGTCAGGGTGCTTCGTGGGTATGCGGCTCAGCCTGCCATGCCGGCGAAATAAAAATTTAAGAAAAAAGGAGTGGTTTCATGGCCTGGGAAACACTGTTGTTTGAGAAGGTTGACGGGATCGGGGTGATCACGTTAAACCGCCCGGATCAGATGAACACCATGACCCCCCAGTTCCTCAAAGAATACGACGAAGTCGTAACGGCGGTAGCGGAGGACCCCGAAGTCAGGGTTGTTGTTTTAAAGGCAAACGGCAGGGTTTTCAGTGCGGGAGGTGATTTTGAACTTTTGAAGATGCTCGATGCTCCTGCGAGGGCCCGGGCCGCGATCAGGTCCCTTGGGAATACAATTGCAAAAATATACAACATGGGCAAGCCGTGGATTGCGGCGGTTGATGGGGCTGCTGCAGGAGGCGGTGCAAACCTTGCCCTATCCTGCGATTTTGTTTTTGCTTCCGAAAGGGCCCGGTTTGGCCAGGCCTTCGTCAATATTGGTCTGGTGCCGGATACGGGCGGCCTCTGGACCCTGGCGAGGCTGACGGGAATCATGCGCGCCAAGGAGCTTGCCATGACCGGCCGCCTCATTGATGCAGAAGAGGCGGCGCGCTACGGGATGGTCTTGAAGGTGGTTCCCTCGGATCAGTTGTACGACGAGGCAATGGCCTTTGCCCGGCAGCTCGCGGAGAAGGCTCCGATTGCAATCGGGTTTATCAAGCAGCTTGCCAACCGGTTGAGCGAGCTCTCGCTGGAAGCCTACTTCGATCTCGAAGCCGATTACATGGGAATTGCGTTGCAGACCGAAGACCATAAAGAGGGGCTGGCGGCATTTCTCGAAAAAAGAAAACCAGAATTCAAAGGCAAGTAACTTGCCCGGATGCCGGGATGTCTCATTTGCTGCCTTAACGGAGGCGTTGAAACCCTTAAAGCTGCCGACTGGTGAGAACCGGTTTTTGGCAGCCTTTTTATTTATTGTGATGTTATTTTCTGTTCGTTTTGTCTCCTTTAACTTACTTCAATCCTGCTCAAATCCATGTTCCGGCGGCTTCTGGGTTTTTGCGGCAAACTGGCCCTTGCGCGACAGAAAAGTTTGAAGAGGTATTTGTCAACAGGCTCTTATTTTTGTGTTTCGATTTTGTTGTCTCTGAACAATGAGGGAGAATTAAAATTTTGTTAACATTGCACTAGGGAAGGTGGCATTTTCTCTGGGAACGGGGGGTTAAAGTTAGTGGAAAAGGATGCGAAAGCCCGTGTTGTGATGGCAGGTATACAGAAAAAATACTCGGGCGTTCCGGTGCTGTGCAACGTTGATTTTAGTGTTTTGCCGGGTGAGATTCATGCTTTGCTCGGCCATAATGGTGCAGGAAAAAGTACGTTAATTAAGATTTTAACAGGTATTGTTCATGCCGATGGTGGCGAAATCTGGATAGATGGCGAAAAAGTGCATATCACTTCACCCCGCGATTCGGAAAACTACGGGATTCGTGTTGTTCACCAGGAAAAACTGATCTTTCCAAACTTAGATGTTGCACACAATATATTCTTGAACGAACTCCCACGAAGTAAGCGTTTTTCTCTCCTGGAAGACCGCGTCACTCTTTACCAGAAAACCCGACAAATTCTGAATTCAATAGGAATTTCAAACATTTCCCCGGAACAGTCTATTGAAGAGTTAAATCCCGCCCAACAGAGGATGGTTGAAATAGCCCGCGCTCTTGCATTATCCGCCCGTGTTCTTGTGCTGGATGAGGTAACTGCGTCTTTATCCGCAAAGGAAGTGGAGGAGCTGTTTAAAATTATCCGCCAGCTCAGGTCGGGAGGGTGCAGCATAATCTACATAACCCACCGGCTGGACGAAGTTTTCTCCCTCACGGATCGTGTGACAGTGCTCAGGGAGGGTAAATTGGTAGGAACTTATAACACGGGGGATTTAACCAAAGATAAGCTTGTCGAATATATGGTTGGCTCTAGAGTAACTCCTCCAGCAGAGGTCCGAAAAGAGACGGAGGGCAGAGAAGATTCTGATGTCGTATTGCAAATCGAAAACCTGAGTGCGGGAATTATCAGGGATATTTCGTTTGAGATCAGACAGGGCGAGATTGTGGGTTTAGCAGGAATGGTTGGCTCCGGAAGGTCGACGATTGCGCGCGTTTTATTCGGTTTGCAGAAAAAGCAAAAGGGAACAATTCGGCTCGGAGGCAAGTCTTACGAACCGCGGCACCCCAAAGAAGCATTGAAAGCAGGTGTGGGCTTGGTGCCCGAAGATCGCAAGCGGCAGGGGCTCCTCCTCGATCAAAGTATTGTTGAAAATATTATTTTAGCTTTTACTGACAATTTGGATGTAGGAGGGATTCGGAGGGTAAAACAAGAGGAAAAAGTAAGTCTTGAGGCTGTTGCAAAATATAAAATTAAGTATAACGCTTTATGCCAGTTGGTTAAGTCACTGAGCGGGGGGAACCAGCAAAAAGTCGTATTGGCACGCTGGCTCTTGCGAAATTTAAAGGTTTTGATTCTAGATGAACCAACTGTTGGAGTAGATGTTGGCACCAGGAGACAGATTCACGAACTGGTTAGACATTTGGCAAAGGAGGTGGGCACTGGAATATTAGTTATCTCAACGGATCCGGAGGATCTCGTTGCTATGTGCGACCGCATCATCGTTTTGAGAGGGGGGTATGCTTCAGGAACAATCAAAGTAACGCCTGAGACTCGCAAAGAGGATATTGACTGGTATATTTTAATGGGTTCAGAGCGGGCTGCAATTAATTAATAAGCGTTGAAAAAGGAGTGAAAAGAATGCGTAAAAGTAATCCAAATACTGTACACGCACCCGCAGGTTACACGCATCTGGTAGAGGTTGGCAACCTGGTATTTCTATCCGGTCAGGTGGGGAGGAACGCGACCGGGGAAATTGTTGGAGCAGGAGATCCGGGCGCCCAAACAGAGCAAATTTTCAAAAACATCGAGGCCTGTCTAAGAGATGCAGGATGCACGCTTGATGATATTATCAAGGTTACTATTTTTATCACCGACTATTCCTATAAAGAAGCAGTTTTAAAAGTGCGCGACAAATATCTCGGCGCCAACCCGCCGGCCAGTACTTTTGTAGTGTGCAGCAGCCTGGCATTGCCCGAATATTTAGTTGAAATTGAATGTATTGCAGAAAAAAAATAAAAATTTCCGAAGGGGGATCATCAAATGCCTTGCATCCACGTTTACATTTTTCCTCGTGAAGAAGAAGAATACGCCAAGATTGCAAAAGCTTTTACAGAGGATTTGGAAAAGATTTGCAATATTCCAAAACAGAACACCCATGTCATCTTCTTTGATCTGCCGCGCAACCGCTGGTCTTGGGGAGGGGCACTCTATTCAAAGAGAAGGCTTCTTCCTACTGGTGAGTGGACCGAACCCGAAGAAGACTAAACAAAATAAATGCCCAAAGAAGACTTCTTTAATGGAAAGCATTGCATGAAAGCAAAACCATAACCTCTAAACACACACGCGTGGCAATACGTGGCACGCTTTTGCCACGCGTGTGTGGGTACGTATGAGAGGGTCTCTGGCAAAGTCAAAGACTATTATAAACCAAATTGGCGAGCAAGTAAAGAGATTGGGAATCCTTGTCACCCCTGAACGGCCAGCGAAATTAAAAATGGGAGGTGTTACGATGCGGTTGAAAGATAAAGTGGCAATTGTTACAGGAGGCAGCTCAGGTATAGGTAAAGCTGTTGCCATAATGTTCGCGCGGGAAGGTGCAAGCGTCGCAGTTTTCGACCTGAACAGGACGCCCCGTGAGGGCGGGCCTGACGTCGAAACCATCATTAAACAGAATAACGGTTTCTGTGCTTTTTATCAGGTGGATGTCTCGAATCGCCAGCAGGTAAAAGACGCGGTTGAGGATGTTGTAAAAAAACTGGGCAAAATTGATACTATCGTTAATGTTGCAGGAGTTAACATCTTTAAAAAAGCGCTTGATTTTTCCGATGAGGAGTTCGATTTTATCATAGGCGTCAACCTGAAGGGAACTTTTATTTGCTGTACGAGCGTTCTTCCTTATATGATTGAGCGAAAATCCGGTTCTATTGTAAATGTTGCATCCAACCTGGGGCTTGTGGGCACCCGCGAAATGGTACCCTATTGTGCATCGAAAGCGGGGGTAATTGGGCTTACCCAGGCGCTTGCACTTGAAGTGGGCGGCTACAATGTACGAGTCAATGCCCTTTGCCCGGGTGCTACCAAAACTGAAATTAACAGGGAATTTAGAGCACGTGAAGATGTTATTGCTCAATGGAAAATGCAGACACCGTTGATTCGCCCCGATGGTGAATTTCTGGGTGAGCCTGAGGATATTGCGTACGCCGCTGTTTTCCTGTCAAGCGACGAATCGCGTTACATGACAGGGCAGACTCTTGTTGTCGATGGTGGCTGGAATGCCATGTAACATGTAATATTTTTGATATTTTAAATCTTGGGAGGGGTTCAATTTATATGAATTTTAAAAAGTGGAGGTTTTTGAGCGCTGTTGTCTGTTTCTTCCTGCTCCTTACGTTAGCTGCTGCTGTAGTGGGCTGCAAGAAGTCGGAGGAAAAAGAGGGCCCCGCTGCCACTCCGGGGGGAAAGAAATGGAAGGTTGGCTGGTCCGTCGATAATACGGCTGATCCCTGGAAACGCAATCAGATGGAATGCGGCAAAGCTGCTTTAGAGAAGCACCCGGAGATTGAAGTCATAGTTACCGATGCTCAGGGCCAGGCGGCAAAGCAGATAGCTGACATTGAAGACTTGATTGCAAGGCAAGTCGATCTGATTATGGTCAGCCCGCGAGATGAAAAGGCTTTACAGGGGGTATTGGCCAAGGCTTATAAAAAAGGCATTCACGTTGTATTAGTAGACAGAATGGTCGAGGGCGATCAGTGGACAGCCGCAGTGCGGGGAGATAACGTGGCCATAGGCAGGATGACGGCTGAGTTTATGGGACAGGCTCTTAAAGGAAAAGGTGAAATTGTCCAGATAGAGGGCCTGCCGGGGACCACGACGGCGATCGAGCGGAAAAAAGGTTTTGAGGAAGTAATTACAAAAAAATACCCAGGAATTAAAATTATTGCAAGCCAGCCTGGAAACTACTCGAAGACCGACTCTACCGCTGTGATGGAAAACTTTATTTCTGCATACGGAAAAAGAATTAAAGGAGTATACGCCCCTTCTGCAAATATGGCCCTCGGCGCGGCGATTGCTCTTGAAAATGCAGGCATCGATCCCGGTTCTGTTGTAATTTGTAGCGTAGACGGTGAAATGGGTGAAATTAAAGCAATTCTTGACGGCACACTCGCGTCTACTGTGACATATTCGAACTGTGCTAATGTGGCAGCAGAAATTGCCTGGCGCATCCTTAACAAGCAGGATTACCCCGAGGTTCTGCAGATGGCCAGTACCCTCATCACCAAAGAAAACGCGCGAGACTATTACGTTGAAGGCAAATTCTCAATTGATAACGTGATGTGGGAAGAGGGTAAATGGTCTCTTGAAGATCTGATCAGCAAGTCAAAAGTATATACAAAAAAGGAATGGATGGAACTCAAGAAAAAGATGTAATCGCTCTTTAAATGCTGCTGCTGGTGGTGGTGGTGGGCGGGAACTGGCTCACCGCCACCAATTTTCGAGCTATTAAGGAATATTAGGAGGGTTGCAGGTGCTCGCCTCTGGCCGGGGAAGAATAGGATACACTGCTTCAGGGTTGTTAAAAAGGTACCCGATGCTCATCCCACTTCTTTGTTTAATTATTGTAGCACTCTTGATTTGCCCGGAGTTTGGAACAGTTATCAATTTGAAGAATATTTTGAAGCAATTTGTCGTAGTCGGAATTGCAGCATTGGGTGCCACTTTCGTGGTGCTCGGCGCAGGAATTGATCTCTCAGTTGGCCCTGTTATTTCGCTTTGTACGGTTGTGGCCGCGTTAACACAAGGGTTTAAAATGCCTTTAATCTTTCTGATTGTACTCTTTACAGGGGTTGTCTTTGGGCTCCTTAACGGGTTTGCAATAGCCAGAGTGAAACTTCCTTCATTCATCGGTACGTTTGGTATGGGCAGTATTGCCATGGGTTTATCCCTGGGCTTAAGCGGTGGGTGGCCCCTTTTTATTAACAGAAGTGATTACAGCATCATGGGAGACGGCGAAGTACTGGGCATCCCGATTGCGTTCTTGATTTACTTTGTGTTGATTGTATGCACCCATTTCTTTTTAAAACACAGCGTCTATGCAAAACATTTATACGGACTGGGCACGAACGAGGATGCACTGTTCACATATGGGGTTAATGTGAAGTCAGTTCGTCAATGGTCATATGTCATTGCAGGTTTTTTTGCGGGAGTTGCGGCCATTATTGCCAGCAGCCGGAGTTGCACCGGGGACCCCTCTATTGGAATGAATTTAAGTTTCGATATCATTGCTGCAACTGTAATCGGAGGAACTCGTATTGAGGGTGGCTACGGCGGCATCGTTGAAAGTGCTATTGGAACACTGATTGTAGCAATTATAAATAACGTATTAAATCTCATGGGTGTAGTTTATTACTGGCAGATATTCACAAAAGGAGTTATTTTGTTAGCGGCAATCTTAATTTCCCGCGCTGCGCTGAGAGCATCCCAACCGAAAGAGGGCTTTGCTGAAGCGGTATAGGAATGGAGGTGTTAGTGCTTGGAAACAAACAATGTTGTACAGAATAGAGTTTGCTTCAGGTTCAATTTAAATTCTATTTTGCACGGGCTTGGGAAGTACGACTGTTTGATCGTAGTGCTCTTTCTGGTTGTCATTGGAAGCGCTAGCAGCGACAAATTCTTAACATCCGACAACCTGATCAATGTGTTGCGCCAGATAAGCATTATTGGTACCGCCGCGTTAGGTGCAACTTTTGTTATATTAACAAGCGGGATTGACCTTTCAGTTGGCCCCGTGATGGTTCTTTGTACAATGTTCGTGGGCCTGTTCCAGCACCTGCCGATGTTCATAAGCATACCCGCAGTGCTTTTAATATCTGCTGTTTGTGGTGCCATTAATGGTGTTTTTGTTGCCTATCTTAGATTTCCTCCCTTTATTGCCACCTTCGCTACAATGAGCGCTTTTGGGGGTATTGCCTATGTAGTTTCGACGGGAATCAGGGTTGTCATCTCTGAAAGAGCCTGGTGGACGCTTGGTAGCGGCATGATTGCCTCATGGATTCCTGTGCCTGTTCTAATTTTCCTTGGGATGGCGATTTTTTGCTGGGCTGTTCTGCAGTATACCCGCTTTGGACGTAATACGTATGGTTTAGGGATTAATGAAACTGCCGTGATGTACGCAGGCCACAATGTAGCTAGGGTGAAGTTGGGTATTTACACAGTTGCCGGTCTCTTGGCAGGAGTGGCAGGAATCCTTTTAGCGGGCAGGCTGCGCGAGGCCGACCCGGGGCTGGTGTTTTATTATACACTTGATTGTATCGCGGCAGTTGCGCTTGGCGGCACCCAGCTAGAAGGTGGCTTTGGCGGTATTGGGCGTACAGTTGCTGGCGCCCTTGTAATCGGCCTGATCAGTAATATTATGAATTTGCTAAATATTTCCGCTTATTATCAACAGGCGATTAAAGGGATCATCATCTTGATCTCCTTAGCCATATTTAAGAGAAGGTTGGAACAGTAAGAAAGTGCCAATTGCTTAACTGGTTGTCTTATGTTAACATGCTTAATTAAAACAGGGAATGTACATCGTTATGGCATTGTTTTTGTTTGATTCTGGAGGGGGGTCAGGGGATGGATTCAAGCGAACTTGGCATTACGGTGCGAGAAATGCTTGAGCTTCCCGTTTTTGAGGATTCAGAACTTCTTGCCGGCGCATGCGGCATTTCCCGGATCGTGAAAAGGGTTACAATTGCCGAAGTCCCTGATAATGCGGAGTGGTTGCAAGGTGGGGAGCTGGTTTGTTCGACTTGCTATCACTTGAAGGATAATCCTGAGGTGCTTGTCGAATGGGTTCGGGCAATGGCAAATGCGGGGGCCTCTGCTTTGGCGCTCAAACCAGAACGCTTTTTGGGAGGCCTGCCTGGTGCAGTATATGAAGAAGCAAACAGAATGGCAGTACCCTTAATAAAAATACCGCTTCCGATCCGGTGGCCCGTTGTTATTGAGCAGGTAATGGGGGTCATTCTCGAGCGGCACAGCCGGATTCTGAGTCAAGAGAGAGAGTTGCAGCACCGCCTTCTGAGTTTGCTTGCGGAAGGAAAGCATTTCCAGGATATTATTAAAGCGATTTCCCGCGAAATTCCTTACCCGTTTTTTGTGACAGATTCGCGAGGGAATCTCTTGTTCATCGAGTACCCGCCGGAATACCAGAAGGTCATCGACGAGTTAGGCATTCACCCTGATAAATGGAATCTGTTCGATGCTTTACAGGCTGGAAAGATTCAGGTTGCAAAAGTAGATGGCGGCTTTAAACTCAGTGAAAAATCGAGAATCGAACCTATCCGAATAAAGATGCGGAGAAACAAACCTGAAATTGAGGGTGTGGCTTTGCCCGTACTGGGAGGCGGTGTTACTCTCGGATATATCGGAGTTTTTGTGGAGGATAAACTTCCCGTCAGGATTGTTCGCTTAATGGAGCGCTCTACCCTTGTCCTTGCGGTTGAACTTTTAAGACAGCATACGGAACTGGAGTCGGTGATTAGGGCGCGGGTCGATGTGTTCCATCACATTTTGGAGAACAAGTATACTACCGAAGAAGAGGCGCGTCTTAAAGTAGCCCTCATCGGCCTGGATGTCAAGCGTCCTTTTAGAGCGATTGTGTTTTCGAGTTTCGAACCGAGTGCTCAGCCGCTGGCCAGACTTTTCGATCACCCAATGCACCGTATGTTCAAGGAAACGGTTGAAAAATACGGTTGCGGATGCATAATTTTGCCTCAGAACGATGATATTTTTGTGTTTATCTACGCGTCGCCCGGGATGCCCCAAGCGCTCCCCCTTCATAAAATAAAAGATCTGGCTCGCGAAGCTACAAGAAAACTGGCAGCACAGTATAACATCAAAACAGGTATAGTAGGGGTAAGTACCGTTCAAGAAGGCTTGGCCGGGGTGAAGGAGGCTCACCAGGAGGTAATCATCGCAAAGTCGATTTCTTGTAATATTAAGAGTGAGTGGCAGGTTGTTTGTTATGAAGAACTCGGTTTGTTGCGGTTGTTGTTCCCGCTGAGAAACACTCATGAGGCGCGCAAGTTTTACCTGGAATATCTCGGACCCTTGCTAAATGATAACACAGGCAAAGGCACAGATCTGATTGAGACCCTTAATTGCTGGTTGTTATGCGGTTGCAACCGGATCCGTGCCGCGAAGAAACTGTTTATCCACGTCAACACATTAAATTACCGTCTCAATAAAGTAGAAGAAATTTTAGGGATCGATCTGAAAAACCCAGAGGTTCAATTTGAATTAAAAATTGCCCTGCTTCTTTACAGTTTCGATCAGAATAAGCTTCAGCAGCGGGCGGAGCAACCGGCTGATTCTTTTGCAAAGCTCATGAATGTTTTTTCATAACACAATTTGTTGCTTTCGGCTGCAATCTCAAGCAGGAGATAATCCTCCTTCTTTTTTTGTTTCCATAGATGTTCCTAAAGTGAGGTAATTAAATTGATAGGACGGCAGAAAAAATTGATGCAGCTCCCGGTTGGGCATGGAAAAAGGGGAGATTAATTTGCCCAGAAGTTTAACCTACCTTCTAGTCTTTGTTGCGGTATGTTTTTGGGCTACTTCTGGAATTGCAGGTAATTTACTTATGAATTTAGGTTTGGAGCCTCTTACCGTCGCCTGGTTCCGCGCTTTTATATGTTTTTTTCTTCCTTTTGTATACCTATTTATAAGATCCAAACAATTACTTCAGGTGGCAAGAAGAGACTTAATATTTTTTATGCTCTACGGTCTGGTTGGAATTGCGATGCTCTATTTTTGTTTTTTTAGTTGCATCAACTTAGCAGGTGTTACTATTGCGACCACACTTCTTTATACGTCGCCGATTTTTGTGACTGTATTTTCAATATTTGTTTTTAAAGAAAAGATAAATTTCATCAAATTATGTTGTCTTCTTGCAGCTATCGGCGGATGTTTTTTGGTGGTGCGAGGTTATGAACTTTCCCTTTTAAAAGTTAACCTTCCAGGTATTTTAATGGGGTTTGGCTCAGGTTTCTTTTATGCCTTGTACACTGTTTTGGGAAAAATTGTTGTCAAAAGGTATCACCCACTTACTGTTGTGCTTTATTCAACCGGTTTTGGTTCGCTTTTTATCACTTTCTTCAATCCCTCCTTTCCAATTTTACCGTTAACGAGTCCTCTTACCTGGATCTATCTTATTTATTTGGGCCTCGTACCCAGTCTGTTAGCTTATTTTTTATATATTAAGGCTTTAGAAAATTGCGAAGCTATTCATGCAAGTGTGATTACAGTATTAGAGCCGGCAATTGCCGGAATCTTTTCTTACTTTTTGTTCCAGGAAAGACTTGAAGCGCTCCAGCTGTTCGGGATGTTTTTGATGTTGCTGGCAGTAGCACTGCTCATAAACAGGCAACAGAAAGCAGAGGGCTTGAACCGAAAAGGAGAAACGGCTCAGTGCTAATCGCAAAGTTGTGCTGTCCAGGGGAGCTTTTTGTAGAGAAAGCACAACTTTAACGGGTTTACCTTATATGTTTTCAATATTGATTGTAGCTTATGTTCGGATTAAACTGTCTTTCAAGAAATGACCAAGGCTAAGTAACAACATCGAGGCCCCCGAAGCCGCCAGGTCCTCCCTTATAATAACATCTACTGGCGGCTTCTTTTTTTGGCTAGCAGCCCGTGTGAATAATCCTGTATAAAATTTTTTCTTCGCCCAGGAAAAGTCAACCAGGATGGCGAATACTTAAAGTATGAAAAAGTTTAAAGATTACCAACCAGACCAAATGTTTCTGTTTCCCCCATCGCCGGGAGACTGGCTTCCCCCGGATCACCCCGTTTACTTCATTGATGAGGTGGTGAACCAACTCGACCTTTCCGCCATCCTGAACGATTACAAGGAACCAAAGGGGCAACCCCCTACAACCCGGTCATGATGGTGAAGGTCCTGCTCTACGGTTACTGGCGGGGTATCCGCTCCTCAAGGAAGCTGGAGAGGGCGCTCTATGAAGATGTGGGCTTCAGGGTCCTCTCTGCCAACCAGCAGCCTGACTCCTGGACCATTGCTGCCTTCCGGCGCAGGCACTACCACGCCTTAGGGGATGAACTCCCTGAGCACTTAAGAGATCCCAAGAGGCGCCTGGAGGCCATCCGGCGGGCCAAGGCGGAGCTGGAAGCGGAAGCAAAGAGGAAGGCGGCGGCAAAAGAGCAGAAGAAAGAAAACCAGGGGCAAGTTAAAGGAAGAAGAAAAAGGGCTGAAGAAACTCCCCCGGGAAAGGCCCAGTACAACTTCACCGACCCCGACTCCCGGATCATGCTGAGCTCCGAAAGGGCCTTCATCCAGGCCTACAACGCCCAGCTTGCCGTTGACGCCGAAACCCAGATCGCCGTGGCCGGCCGAACTCTCCAACCAGGCTGCCGATGCACCCCACCTGGTGCCCGTGCTCGACCAGGTGGAACAAAATACCGGCTGCCGCCCAAAGGAAGTGTCTGCCGATGCCCTGAAAAGAGCCTCTCCCCTGACCACCGGCAGTTTCCGCCATTTCCGGTTGTCAAAGAGCTTTTTGCTTGCTCAATAAACCTTATTACTAACACGGTCTGCTAGAGAGCCTTTTTTTTTAACTTTTTTGCGGAACCCGTCAGCAAGGCTAAAATATCTTTTTGTCTTTTATTCACAGTAAATAAATCTTAGATTTGTACTTCTCAAACGATGTAGCCGGGAATGGTGAAGTTGTATTCTAAATTTGACGGATAACGCTAGTCAAGAAGGAGGTAGATTTGAACAGACTAGTAGGTACAGTAGGTCTTGAGGAAAGTCTCGTGTGACAGATAACGGCGTAGAGCTATATTAAAACGATGTCCACATCAAGAGGAATCCATTAGTTCAGTTAATAACAAATGGGACAGTACTGGCGGAATCCTACCGAATCTCCCCCCTCGAGTCCACAAACAGGTGCTCTCCTTTAATTTAATTGAGACTGGTTAGCAAATGTAAAAAGAAGGAAGGAGTGCCAAAGGTGAATCTGGCTGAACAGAAGGTGCTGGCCGAGGTAGCACTTGGTAATACACCGGCGGATCTGGTGATTCACGGTGGTAAACTTGTAGACGTACACACCGGAGAAATACGCCCTGCTGGTGTTGCGATTAAGGGTTCTAGAATCGCGTGTACCGGTGATGTTAGTTACACCGTAGGGCCTCGCACAATAGTAATTGATGCCAGTGATAAATACCTAGTGCCCGGTTTTATCGATACTCACCAGCATAGTTACGAAGCACATATAAATATGACCGAGTATGCGAAGGTACTCCTCTTACATGGAACTACCTTGGTTAGTGAAGCCTTCTACGGTATGGCGCTTGTGGCGGGACTTAGAGCTGTTCGTTTTTGTCTGCAAGAACTTCTAGCTACTCCTGTGAAGGTTGCTTTTTTAGTTCCGGTTTTAGCTTACCTCCAAAACAGAGAACTCGGTCTTCCTGTAGCACCCAATACGCCAAGCGCAGAGGAGATGTTAAAAGTTCTGGACTGGCCGGAATGCTACGGAATTGAGGAACCTCCATACGTACCGATTGTAGAAAAAGATCCCTTTTTCCTAGAACTTTTTGAACGGGCCATGAAACGCGGCCAGGTGATTACAGGTCATGCCTGCGGTTGTCTTGGAAAAGAGCTTCAGGCGTATGTGCTTGCGGGAGCGGCATCGGATCATGAATGTGTAGATCCCGTGGAAGTGCGTGAAAAAGCTCGCCTAGGAATGTCAATTTCAGCGCGCGAGGGTTCGGGGGCATCGGACGTTGCCCAAGTAATGAGGGCGAATACAGAACTAAAAATACCTGCCAGGTGTTTTACATTTTGCGGGGATGAAGTTGAATTTTTGCGTCTTTATGAAAAAGGTCATCTTGATTATAACATCAGGTTGGCAATTAGCGGCGGAGTTAATCCGGTTGATGCAATTAGAATTGCAACGATCAATGCCGCCGAGCTTCTCCGCGTAAGTCACGAAGTTGGCAGTGTTGTGCCCGGCAAATACGCAGATGTTGTGATTGTGGATGATCTGAGAGAATTCAGTATTTCTGCAGTTATTGCAAGCGGTAAAGTCGTTGTTGAGAAAGGTCAGTTTTGCATTGATCTGAAACGTCCACAGTATCCAGATTATATGTACGGTACTGTTCGTCTTTTCCGGCCCCTCGTACGAGAGGATTTTGCAATCAAAGCTCCCGATGGAAGGCAAGAAGTAAAGGTGCGAGTTATTAATCTCAAAGACGGTAGCCTGCTTTCTGACGAGAAGCATTTCACGCTTAAAGTAACCGATGGACTGGTTAATCCCGATTTAACTCAAGATGTGCTCAAAATCGCGATGATCGACAGGTATGCCCGGTTCGATAAAGTTGGTTTAGGCTTTATTCATGGTGTAGGGTTAAAATCGGGTGCCCTTGCTTCAACATATAACCCACTCTACGAAAACATTATTGTTGTCGGTACAAATGACGAGGATATGCTTATAGCTGCGAATAGAATTGTAGAACTGGGCGGTGGCTTTGTGGTTGTCCAAAACGGTTCTGTATTAGGGGAACTTCCTCTCCCGCTTTGCGGTTTACTTTCTGATGAATCCCTTGATGTTGCTATTCAAAAGATGAGAAAAGTCTACGATGTCGTGCGCGAATTAGGATGTCCTCTCAAGAGTCCTTTCCATTCCCTGGCTTTCATGGCTGTCTGCGGTGAAATAGGTACGTTGAAGATAGGTCATGAGGGCCTTTTTGATGTTGATAAACGGCAATTTGTGGATCTTTTTGTTTAATAACTTAGGTGGCATTGGGAGGAGGCGGAAAAGATGAAGAGATCTGAATTGATTGATGTTACGCTTGGTCAGGAAGCGGCGGATTTAGTAATCAAAGGTGGTAAATTAGTAAATGTCCACACGGAGGAAATTTACGAGGCAGATGTCGCGATCAAAGGTTCACGAATTGCTGCTGTTGGGGATGTAGGTAAGTCCATCGGCCCTGAAACAAAGATAATTGATGCGACAGGGAAATATATCACGCCGGGCCTGATTGAAACGCACCAGCATGTAGCTGGCTCTCACTTGAGCATGCGTGAGTTTGCACGTGCCGCCCTTTCCCACGGTACTACATCAATTGCGACCGATTTTTATGAAATAGGTTCGGTAGCAGGAGTTAAGGGAATCCGCGCGTGTTTAGATCAGCTTAAAGCCACTCCGCTTAAAGTATTTTTTGTTATTCCCATGCCCGCCTTTTTACAGAATGGGGAGTTTGGACACACAGGGGCGCTTACCTTTGACGATATGAAGCAAATGCTAGAGTGGCCCGAGTGCTTCGGTCTCAACGAAGCTTTTGCACCTGAGGTACTGCAGCAAATCCCCGAGATACTGGAATTGATTAACCTTACGCGGAAAAAAGGAAAGGTAATCGTCGGTCACGCCTCGGAAATTAAGGGACGGGAGCTTCAGGCATGGCTTGCCTTTGTTGGAACCACAAATGATCATGAGTGCGTGAGCGCTGAAGAGGCCCTTGAAAAGAGCCGCTTGGGGATCAGGATTTTACTGCGCGAGGGTTCTGCTGCCTCCGATGTTCAGCGTGTCATTAGAGCAATTACGGAGTACAAAGCGGACCCCCGGATGTTTGCATTTTGCACCGATGAAGAGGACCCGGAAAGACTTGTTAAAATAGGCCATATTGATCATAAAATTCGCCTCGCCGTTCGTGCTGGCGTGAATCCAATTACTGCAATCCAGATGGCAACAATCAATGCCGCTGAGTGTTACCAGATAAGTCACGAATTGGGGAGTATTGTTCCCGGGAAGATAGCTGACGTTCTACTGGTGGACGACATAGCCAATTTTACTATTGACTCGGTTATTGCTAACGGCGAGATAGTTGTTGAAAATAGACGGTTTGTTTGCAACATCAAGTGTCCCGACAATCAACCTTTTATGTATCAGACGGTGCGCTTGCCGCGACGGGTGAGTCCGGATGACTTTAAAATCGCTGCTCCCGCTGAAGACGGGCAATTTACTGTACGGGTCATTGGTGCAACCGAAGGGGATTTGATTACTTCCGAGCGGAGAGCGGTTTTAAAGGCTGTTAACGGATATTTGGAAGCGGATGTTGCTCAAGATGTTCTGAAGATCGCTGTATTTGATCGGCACAGCAATGTTGTTGAGGTTGGAAAGGGATTTATTCAGGGTTTTATGTTGCAGGATGGCGCAATAGCGAGCACTTTTAACCCCCATAAAGAAGACCTAGTTGTCGTGGGAACCAATGACGCTGACATGGCAGTAGCGGTAAACCGGGTCGTCGAACTAGGAGGAGGGTTTGTTGCCGTCAGGGGAGGTGCTGTTATTGGCGAGGTCCCGTTGCCACTCTTCGGCTTGCTTTCAGATAAAAATCTAGAAGAAGTATTGGACGAGTTTGAGAAGTTGCGCGGTGCTGTGAAGAGCTTGGGGTGCCAGTTCCGGGGTCCTTTTACCATGCTTGGTTTTATGTGTCTGCCTGTAATTATCGGTACGCTCAAGATCTGTTCAAAGGGACTGGTGGACGTCTGGAGCAAGCAAATAGTTGATTTGGTGGTGAGTTAGAAAATGAAAGTTATCAACCCTCAGGAAGCCTCCCCATATACACCGGAGTTGCATTTTAATATGCACCTTCGTGAGGTTGTTGGAAAGACCCTCGGTAGTTTTACAGCCGCAATTGGATACATGGAACCGGGCGGTGGGGCGGAAGCCCATAAACATGATGGTGAACACCTGATCTTTGTTCTTGAAGGAAAGCTTTCCGTGACTGGTTCCGACGGTACCGTTCAGGTCCCCGCGGGGCAGGCTGTTTATATTGGTGTTGGTGAACTTCACGCGACAAAAAATGAGGAATCCGAACGGGCGGTATACCTTATCATTACGGTTCCGTCTAGGGGAAAGTAGAAATTTTTTTGCAAGGAGGAGGACAAGAATTGAACGTCTGGGCCAGAGGCCCCATGCAGGCCGATTTTGAAGAATGCATCGATTTTAACAAAATGCGCGCCAAGCTCTGTGAAAAGGTCCGCCAGGTTATGGAGCAAGAAGGGATAGATGCCCTTTTCCTCTGGAGGGACGAGAACGTCAGGTATCTCACCTCTTTATACGAGTCCTGATGCTCCAGTTTCGCTCTTCCACAACATACGGCGTTTTGATTACAAAGGATGCGGGTTCCATCCTTTTCATGAGCAGTGCCGAAGTTGTCAGGACTTAGGGTTATGAGTCCCGAGTGACGAAGGTAGCAGGAGACTGCAATCTTCGTTAGTGCTTTATGAACCGTCGGTATACTGAACGGTACGTATGGTGGTGCGAGAGGACGGGGGTAAGTCGGCCCCCTCCTAATTCGATTATCAAGAAGGAAGGGTGATTTGAAGGTAATGAAACGCACATTAAATATCGCAGTTATCGGTGCCGGCTGGATGGGGTTCGTTCACAGCGAGGCTTTTTTACGCGTCCCAAGTACGTTTCCTGAATTGGATTGTCAGTTAATCCTGCATACCATTGTTGACGTTAACCCCGACTCAGCCAAAAATCTTGCCAGGAAATGCGGCTACAAAAACTGGACAACTAGGTGGCAGGACGCGGTAGAAAACAAAGAAATAGACATTATCGATGTTTGCGTTCCTAATTTTCTACATAAGGAGATTGTTTTAGCAGCCGCAGAGGCAGGAAAAGACATTTTATGCGAAAAGCCCCTGGGGCTTAACTCTCAGGAAGACAAAGAAATGGTTGCCGCGGTTGAAAAGAACAACGTCATCAACATGGTAGGTTTCAATTATCGTCGCATTCCAGCGTTGCAATACGTTAAGCAAATGCTTGACGCTGGTGAATTAGGAGAAATCTATCGTTTTCATGGTATTTTCCTGCAAGATTTTTATTTCGATCCCAATTCTCCTATGACGTGGAGATTCAAAAAGGCAACTGCTGGTGGCGGAAGCCTGGTAACGATGGGGTCGCATATTATTGACCTGGCTTGCTGGCTGGTAGGTGATATCGAGGAGCTATGCGCTGATGTTGAAACAATCGTTAAAGAAAGAAAATGGCCGGATGGTAAACTTGATACCGTAGAGGTAGATGATGCTACAAGGATTCTCGTCAGATTCAGCGAGGGTTTCGGAGGGTATATTGAAACCTGTTGGATGGCTCTTGGAAGGCGCGTCCACATCCAATTTGAGATTAGCGGGAGCAAGGGAGCAATTAACTTTAATAGCGAGCGTCTAAATGAAATCAACTTTTGCGCAGCGGAACATTCTTTAACTAGAGGATTTAAAACAATCCTTATCGGTGAAGCGCATCCCTACGGAGAACATTTTTATTTGAAGACCGGAATGGGAATTGGGTTAAAGGAAAGTTATTTAATACAAATGTATGAATTTGCAAAAGCCGTTCTGGAGCGTAAAGAGACCGACGCTCCCTTTAGAGACGGATTAAGGGTGGATAAGATCATCGAAGCGGCACAGAGATCGGCCGAAGCGAGGCGGTGGATAAACCTTAAAAATGATTAGAACTTTTTAAAAATTGTCAACCGGACAAGTAACCCGTGGCACACAGGTCTGCTTAAGGGTTTTCTTTTTAAACCGTCCAGCGCGATTTTTGTGGAAAAAATACAACTTTAACGGATTTACCTATATGTTTTCAATATTGATTGCGATTTATGTTCAGATTAAACTGTGTTCAGAAATTACGAAGGCTAAATAACAATTTAATGTATTTAAACATCGTATTTTTGTCAAGGCCGACGTAAAAGTGATCCATTTCGGCCGATTTATTTTTGATCCACCCCCTACGATCTTGGGGTATGGTAGTGGTGTTAGTTTGATGTTGATCGCCTCCCGATTAGGACCATCTTGTGTTCACCAAGCGGAGGAGTTTGCAGGCCTGGAGAAGGCACCCGCAAGCCGGGACCCAGGTAGAGCCCGGAGGCCTTGCGCTCCCTCAAACGGTAGCTCTCGCCGCGGATTGTTGACCACATGGGCGTGGTGGAGGAGCCGGTCCAGGATGGCCGTCGCCACCACCGGATCGCCCAGGATGTCGCCCCACTTGCTGAAGGACTTGTTAGAGCGAGAATGATACTGGCCTTCTCGTAACGGGCGCTCACCACCTTAAAGAACAGGGTGGCGGCCGCAGGCGGAAAGGCTTCGTAACCGATCTCGTCGATGATCAGTACCTTTGGAGCCAGATACAGCCGCAGGCGCCGGCGTAGCCGGTTCTCCTGGTAGGTTGCGGTCAGGGCTGGATCATGCGGTGGGCCGAGGTGAAATACACCGAGTACCCCTGCTCCAGGGCGGCCAGTCCCAGGGCCACGGCCAGGTGGGTCTTGCCCACGCCCGGCGGCCCCAGAACAGCACGTTGGCCGCCTGGTGGACAAAGCCCAGGGTGGCCAGTTCCCGGATCTGGCGCTCATCTATGGAGGGCTGAAAGCCGAAATCAAAGTCGGTCAGGGTCACATTGCAAGGGAGGTTGGCCAGCCTGATGCGGGTGGCGAGATACCGCTATCCATTGCTCGGCCTGCTCGCTCGCAAGCAGGTTGCTCAAGAACTCCAAGTAGGTCACTTGCTGCCTGACCGCCGTCTCAGGGTGCCGCTCAAGGGCCGCCGCGGCGGCCGGCAGCCCGAGCTGTTCCAGAGACTTTTTCAGTTCGGCCGCGTTCACACCGGCCATTCTCCTACCAGCGCGTCGTATTCCTCCAGGGGCCGCACCTGGACCGCGGGCGCGGCCACCTGGTAGGCCATAGGGCCTTTTGGCCGCCGGGGTGCGGTTTTGGTAAGCCCCGCCCACTGGCCCGCCAGGGGCACCGTGGCCGGGCCCGTCACCCGACGATGGGAGGCCACCACTTGGCCGCGGTAGGAGAACTCCAGGTAGGCCTCCGACGGGTCGGATTTCCACCTCGCGGCCGGCCAGGTTTCAGGGCACGCTGTAGCTACGCCCTCGTAAGCCACGAACCCATCTCGCTGCACCCGGCGCCGCGCCACCAAGAAGGGGGCCAGGCGGGCCGGCTCCGGCAGGGGCTGCAGCTGCTCTTCTTGACGCAGGTCGCAGGGCCACTGCCCAGTGATACCGTGGAGCCTCTGGCCCACCTCCCGGCACCAAGCCAGGCCTGGCGGTTGAGGTCCTCCAGGTCAACAAATTCCCGGCCGGGCCGCAAAGCCTGCGCTTGATGGGCGAACGTCTGCGCCGGCCGTCCCATATGGCATCCGGTGCTCCTGGACCTGGCCAAGGTACTGGGCTTTCTGCCCGCAGTGTGCCGGCCCTACCGGGCCGAAACCAAGGGCAAGGTCGAATCGGGCATCAAGTACTCCCGGGACCTGTACGTGGAATTCGTGCTTGACGGCGCCCGTGGCGTCCTGGTACTTGCAGACCCCAAAGTTCACCTGAGCCAGGTCACCGGGCGGGCATCAAGAGCGCAGACAGGCGGCGGTTCTTTGGGCAGCCGCAAGCTCCGCACGTAGTTCTTCAGGATGCTCTTGCCACAGGTGTAGCCCTGCTCGCAAAAGCACTGCTCAGTTATCGATGCCCTTTTCCAAGACCAGGTGCTTGATCAGGGCCGCGTAGGGGTCCAACTTCGAGGGCCGCGGCGGAGCGGGCTTACGTTTCGGTATTTCCTCCGCGCGGAGGTATTTCCTGATGGTGTTCCTGGAATGGCCGGTCATCGCGGCAATCTTCCGGATGCTGTAACCTTGCGCTTTTAGCTCGAAGATATCCATGATCTGCCACCCCTTTAACAAGCTCTGTAGCACCTCCGGAACTGGGTCTCTCCGGAGGTCTAATTCGCCGGGGGTGGGTCAATTTCATTTCGGCCATCCTGGATCAGTTTATCATCGGCTGCGACTATTTAAACATCGAGGCCCCCGAAGCTGCCAGGTCCTCCCTTATAATAACATCTACTGGCGGCTTCTTTTTTGGCTGGAGAGCCTGTTTTTGTAACTTTTTGCGGGGAACCCGTCAGCAAGGCTAAATATCTTTTTGTCTTTTATTCACAGTAAATAAATCTTAGATTTGTACTTCTCAAACGATGCAGCCGGGAATGGTGAAGTTGTATTCTAAATTTGACGGATAACGCTAGTCAAGAAGGAGGTGGATTTGAATGTCAATGGAGTGTAGTTGTTGCAATAAAAAAAAATATAAAGTTGTTATTACAGATCACCCGTTTCCTACAGAAGAAATTGAGATCAACATGCTGGGCAAAGTCGGAGCTTTCCCTGTATTTTTAAAAGATGTCAGTGAAGATACAATTATTGAAAACGCAAAAGATGCGGATGCGATCATGGTTACATATGCGCCTATAACTAAAAAAGTGATTTCTGCGCTCACCAAGTGCAAGATTATTTCCCGTTATGGTATTGGTGTTGACAATATCGACATTGCAGAAGCGACCTTGAAAGGCATTAAGGTAACAAATGTACCCGACTACTGCATTGACGAAGTTGCAGACCACAGCATAGCCCTTCTTCTCGCGGCCATACGAAAGATCCCTCAACTCAACAATTGCGTCAAACAAGGTAACTGGGACTACCGCAGCTTTATTCCAATGCCCCGTTTATGCGGAAAGGTTCTGGGAGTAATTGGCTATGGAAAAATCGGAAGAAATGTCGCAAAAAAGGCAAAGGTTTTTGGGCTCAGGATTCTTGCCTACGACCCGTATGCCGCAAACAAAAACAATGGAGCTGACGAACTTGTACCACTGGATGTACTGCTGAAAGAGTCCGATTTTATTTCGATTCATTGCCCGCTCACAGTAGGTACCGCAAAGCTGATCAATGCAGAAACGATCAAACTGATGAAGCCGGGTGTGTATATCGTTAACACCGCGCGGGGCGGTGTCATCGATGAAGAAGCTTTGGTGGAGGCGTTGAAAAACGGGCGGATAGCCGGTGCTGCACTCGATGTGGTAGTAGACGAAAAAGATAAAAGCCGTGAACTGATTGGCTTGCCCAACGTCATCTGTACCCCTCACAGCGCGTTTTACTCCGAGGAAGCAGTTCAAGAACTTCAGATCAGGGCAACAGAAGAGGTAATTTACGCTCTCAAGAATGAACCGCAGCGATCTCTTGTGAACCCGGAGGTTTTATGCTCCCGTAAAAGTTGTAAGTGAAATTTTAGGAAAGGAGCCTTATTGAGATGAGTTGCGTTACCAAAAGCTGCAACAAAAAGTCTTATCGAAGTGGGAAATGGTTTGTTAGTGACTGGAACTTTAGCCCGGAGGCGACCTCATCTTTCAATTTTGCAGAAAATATCGTCTTGCATGATGTTACCTTACGTGACGGAGAGCAGCAGGCGGGGGTATGTTTTAAAAAGGACGAGAAGATCAGGATTGCAGATGCTTTAGTTGAGGCCGGAATCAAGCGCATTGAAGCAGGTATGCCGGCTGTTTCTCGCTACGATGCAGAAGCGATTACGGAAATAGTTAAGCGCCACCCCGATGCCGAGATTTTTGCATTTGCGCGGTGCATGAAGCAGGATGTCAAGAGAGCGGCGGACTGTGGAGTCAAAGGCATAGTGGTCGAGATACCCGCCAGCGAACACGTTATTAAAGTTGCCTACCAGTGGCCGCTTGAAAAGGCTATCGATCTATCTATCGAGGCAACTGCATACGCAAAAGAACTTGGCCTCTATACCGTTTTCTTTCCAATTGATGGAACCCGGAGCAGCCTTGACTGGTTCCTTGAAATTGTTACAAGGGTGGCGCGCGAAGGCCACATGGACGCTCTGGTGCTTGTAGATACTTTTGGCGTCTGTTCCCCCCACGGGATTGCCGAATTTGTTCGCGGTGTTAAAAGTAGAATTGACAAGCCTCTCGAGGCGCACTTTCATAACGATTTTGGACTGGCAGTGGCAAATACACTGGTCGCTTTGGCTGCAGGGGTAGATGTTGCGCACGTGACAGTAGGCGGAATCGGAGAAAGAGCCGGAAACTGCAATCTCGAGGAACTCGTGTTAGGGCTCCTGGCGCTGTACGGGCAGGAACTGCCGATCGACTATTCTAAATTATGTTCCCTTGCCGAGCTGGTATACGGGTTAGCGGGCATCCCTATGCGGGGAAACCAGCCGGTGGTCGGTCCCAGGCTGTACAACATTGAATCAGGCATCATTACGAGCTGGTGGGAAAACAGCAAAAAGGTAGATCCCTTAGAGGTTGTTCCCTTCCACTGGGATGTGGTTGGTCAGAATGAGCCACGGGTCGTACTCGGAAAGAAGAGCGGTCTCGATTCGATCCGTGTGTATCTCCAAAAGATGGGGCGGGCTGATCTTGCAGAGAAGCTCGATGACGATAAGATTTTAGAAATTTTAATGGAAGTCAAGGAGCGCAGCATTCAAACAAAGAAACTTATTTCATTCGAAGAATTTGTGGAAATTTTGCATAGCTTTAACATTTTGCAAGCATAAGACATCTTGGGCTGAAAGGGGACTGAAAAAGCAGTGTGTGGCGAGTTTCCGAGTCTTGATAGAAAGATGGACCTGAGCTTCATCGGAAGGCCGCATGAATACCTAGTGCGAAGGGTATATCCGATCACCGCTACCGATTGGCAGGAGCGAATCAATTTTGAAAGAATGAGAAAGGCCCGGCTGGCCCGTGCCAAGGCGATGATGGAAAAACACGACCTGGGTGCACTTGTACTTTTTGTAGGCGAAAACGTCAGATATGTCACAGGGGTCTGGCAGGGATACTGGAAGAACAACATCTTCATCAGGTACTGTGTCCTGCCGCGCGGCGGTGAGCCAATCCTTTTTGAGACGGCCGGTTCCGACCTGGAAAATGCAAAAATCGATGCACCCTGGTTAGAAGGTCGTATCCGGCCCGCCATTACCTGGAAATGGGCCGAAGGCGCCGAGGCTTGGATGGCAAGCAGGATGGCGCAAGGAATTTATGACGTGCTGAAAGAAGCTGGCGTTGAGAAAGAGCGCATCGGAATTGACAGCTCTGATATGACTGCAATCGAAGCGCTGCGGGCCCTCGGCCTCAATCTGGTCAACGCCTGGCCGGCAATGTCGGAAGCACGTGTTGTGAAAACTCCGGATGAAATTGAGTGTTTGAAGATTTCTTCTGCATATGCAGATGCTGCAATGTGGCGGGCTATGTACGAATGGGCCAAACCAGGCGTTAAAGAATCTTATCTCTGCGCCAAGATTAATGAATACCTTTATGAAGAAGGATTTGAGTTCGTATATGATGCCATTGTAGCTTCAGGGGGGCATACCAGCCCGTACCGGAGATGGCATACAGATAAAGTAATTCGCCAGGGCGACCTGGTCATCATAGATATCAATGCAATTGGGCCTCAAGGATACTTTGTGGACTTCGTCCGCTGCTTCAAGGTAGCGGGGAAGCCTACCCAGCTTGAGAAGGATCTTTATAAAGAATGTTACGACTCTCTGTATGCTGCTATTGAAGCCATAAAGCCTGGAGTGCCGACTTCAGAAGTTGCCGCGAAATTCCCTTATTACGCCGATGATGAATACAAGACCGTGACCTTGCAGCAATTTGCCCATAGTATTGGTCTGTCGCTGTATGAGGGTATGTGGATTTCGCGTGCTTACTCCCTCGAATATCCTGCTGAAATTAAGCAGAATATGTGCTTTGCGGTTGAGACATTCGCAGGTCATCCGAGACTTGAACAGACGGTCCGTCTCGAGGAAAATCTCGTTGTGACAGATAACGGCGTAGAGTTATTAACACGCTGCCCGCATCCGGAGGAATTCTTTAGTTAATAAAAAATGGGAGGGTACTGGTGAAGTCCATCCGAATATCCCCCCTCGAGTCCACAACTGGTGCCCTCCTTATTTTTAAAAAATTTTAAAGCGAGTGTTGGTATTTGGAAGGAAATATAAGGGTCTATATAATTGGAGTTTTTGGCAATCCGATTCAGTATATTTACCCGCTTAAGAGCAAACAGGAACAGGTTTCCATCGCAACTATCTTAAAGAGCGCTTGCGAGAGTCATCGTGTAAGTTACTCTGAGATTCTTCAAGGGGTTAAGGGAGGACAGTTTGTCATCCTTGCGTCTGGATATTCCGTTACTGATGCCCAGCTTGAAGTAAAAACTGTCCGTGATGGAGACGAGATCCTTGTAACGGTCTTACCCATCGGAGGTTAGTTATAGAATCCGCATTAGGAGGGAAGAAAAAATGAGGGCCATGGTGCTCGAGGAATACGGAAAGCCTCTGGTGCTTTGGGATAAGCCCTATCCAAAACCGGGTTGGGGCGAAGTGACCATTAAAGTTGAAGCATGCGGCATGTGCGGTACGGACATAAAAATTGCAGCCGGAAAGCTTCCGGGGACAAGAGTGCCTGTAACGATGGGTCATGAACCTGCGGGAGTTGTTTGCGAGGTCGGCCCCGGTGTTACCAGACTAAAAGAGGGAGATAAGGTTATTGCTCACTTTTATGTTACTTGCGGAAAATGCGAATATTGCAGAAGCAACCGGGAAAGCATCTGTCGTGACCTCATAGGGAGAGTTGGTTTTGAGGTAGATGGAGGCTATGCGGAATACCTGAGGCTGCCCGAAACAAGCTTTCTGAAATTTCCCGACAATTTAAACTTTGAAGAAGCTTCATTGTTGGGGGATGCCATTGGGACTTCATATCATGCCCTTAAAACCCGCGGTCGTATGGAACCCGGTGATTATGTCCTGATTATGGGGGTCGGCGGCGTTGGGTTGCACACTGTTCAGGTTGCAAAGGCACTGGGCGGCCGGGTTGTCGGTGTCGATATTGACGAAGAGAAGCTTGAGGTTGCCCGGCAGCATGGATGCGATTATACGATCCTTTATGACAGAGATACGTATGTTGATAAGGCGAGGGAAATAGCGGCATCAAGTTACGGTTATGCTGTGATTGTTGAAACGGTCGGCACCCCAGACACCATGGAAAGAAATATTAAGCTGCTCCGTCCGGGCGGCCGTCTCTGTATCGTTGGATATCTTCCCGGGAGCACTTTTCCTGTTGATCCCCTCATGTCTTTACTTGATGAGATTGAAATTCTCGGATCCCGGGCTTGCTCTAAAAACGATCTGGAAGCTGTTATGAAATTAATTGAAATGGGCAAGATTGCTCCTCTTGTCACGCGCCGTTTTGCCCTCGAAGAGGTAAATGAAGCCATGCGCATCTTGAAAGAAGAAAAAATTATCGGGCGTGCAGTTGTGATTCCGTAAAGTGAATCTTAAAGAAAGAAAGGGGGAAAAACTAATGAGCGTTTTTGAAACCGTGAAAAGCAGGTATAGTGTCCGTGATTTTGACAGTCCGTGCGAGATCAGTGAAGCCCAGGTTCAGCAGCTGCTGGAGGCCGTTCAGGCTGCGCCTTCGGCAATGAATAGTCAGCCCTGGTCTGTGGTAGTTGTGCGGGAGCAAGAAACGAAACAAAAAATTGCAAGTGCTTTTCCCGGCAACCCAGCTGCAAAGGGGATTCTTTCAGCGGGGGTAGTTCTTGTTGCGTGCCGCGATCGAAGCGCTGGCTTTGTAAAAGATAATATCGACTACAGTCTTGTAGATATGGGCATTGCCTTCCAGCAAATGGTGCTTGTTGCCTGGGAAATGGGCCTGGGTACTTGCTGGGTATGCGGGGGGGAGCTTAAAAAGGTTGCCGAAGTGTTAGGAGTGCCGGAAACACACGATGTAATTGCAGTTTTTCCCATTGGCAAACGGCAAGATGTTCAAGCCAGGACAAAAAACCGCAAAGATCTCGCTGCTTTTACGCACAAAGAGCGCTGGTGTGGCGGCAGGTAGATTAAGGAGGACTTGACTGTGAGAGAACAGGCAGGTATAGTGAGTAAATTTGATTTTTCAAATCAAAACGTTGTTGTGACCGGCGCCGGCCAGGGGATAGGTAAAGGAGTAGTTATGGCGTTCCTTGAGCAGAAAGCCCGGGCAGTTGCCTTGGATCGCGACAGGGGCTTACTTGCACAACTTCGAGAGACTGCCGCCTCCTATGATTCCAAATTGGTAACATATCATGCAGATGTTACGGATGCGAAGCAGATTGCCGAAATTTTCAGCGATATTGATAAGAAGTATGGAGGCGTCAATATTTTAGTTAACTGTGCAGGTGTAAATTTGCACAAGCCAGCTTTAGAAATAACTCCAGAAGAGTGGGATTTTGTTCACGACGTGAACCTCAAAGGAACCTTTTTATGTTGCCAGGCTGCAGCACGCTCGATGGCAAACAATAAGAAGGGTCGAATCATTAACATTGCTTCTACGTTTGCTGTGGGTGGCTTTCCGTATCGCAGCGCCTATTGTTCCAGTAAGGGCGGAGTGGTTCTGCTCACAAAGACCCTTGCCTGGGAGTGGGCGGAATACGGGATTACGGTTAATGCGGTAGCACCTGCAGCGGTCAGAACCCCTGCAAGAGCACAACTTTTCTCCGATGATAAATTTGTTGCGGGACTGCTTTCAAAGCTTGCTATCAAGCGGTTGGCCGAGGTTGATGATGTGGTGGGCTCCATCATGTTCCTGGCAAGTGACTTGGCTGATTACATTACCGGACACGTTCTTCTTGTAGATGGAGGCTGGACGGCGATCTAGCCCTTAATTGAGGTGAAGGTGAAATTTATGAAGGGTTACGCAGGAAAAATCTTGTTTGTAAATTTAACGGACAGTTCTTTCCGGAGTGAACCTGTCCCTCCTGACTGGGGACCCCTTTTTATAGGTGGCAGGGGATTGGGCATCAGGTTGCTTTTAGATAATTTAAAACCTGGTACCGATCCCCTTTCCCCAGAAAATGTCTTGATACTTGCAACAGGACCCTTAACAGGCACATTGGCGCCTTGTACAGGCAAGTATGTTGTGTTCTCAAAATCACCTCTTACGGGTGGGGTTTTGGAAAGTTATTCAAGCGGGGAACTTGCCGTACAGCTCAAGCTGGCTGGTTACGATGCTCTGGTCATTACGGGAAAGTGCCCCGAACTTTCCGTTTTGTGGATTGAAGATGATCGTGTCACTGTGCGCCCTGTCCCGGAATTAAAAGGCAAAGGGTGTTTTGAGAGCGAGACCTATCTGCGCCAGAACGTGGGTTTTGAAGCTGGCGTTGCAGTGATTGGGCCTGCCGGGGAAAACATGGTCAAGTATGCTTCGATTGGAAGCGACTATTTCCGCCAGGCTGCACGTGGCGGAGGTGGTGCTGTTTTTGGAAGTAAAAACCTGAAGGGAATCGTTGTAAGAGGAACGGGTCGCATCGAAGTAGCGGATTGGAAAAACCTAGTTGCTAAATATTCTGAGGATGTACGGCGAGCGTTTGAGAGCAGGCTAGCGACGGCAAGAAAAAAGTATGGAACACCCCTTACACTAGACATAACAAACGCCTCGGGCATGCTCCCAACATTGAATTTCCAGCACGGTACTATGGAAGAAGCGCGCGGAAATTTAGATGCCGAGGCCGTCCGAAAACTGGTTGTTAAAGACCGGGGATGTTATTGCTGCATGACCCCCTGCAGCAAATTTATCAAATTTCAGGCTGCCGCAGAACAGAAGTGTCTGGAAGGCCCGGAGTATGAAACACTTGGCATGATAGGCAGCAATTTGGGCATTTCAGACTTATCTGCAGTCGGCGATTTAAACCTGGCTTGTGACGATTTGGGCATGGATACTATCTCAGCCGGTGCTGTCTTAGGTTTTATTATGGAGTGTATCGATCGGGGTTATCTATCTGAAGATGAAGTCGGGTATGAAATTCGCTTCGGAAAAAAGAAGGATTTGATCCCATTTTTAAACGCTATCGCAAATCGCACCGGCTACGGGAACCAGGCAGCAGAAGGTGTTCGGTACCTGGCAGAATGCATCGGGTCGAAGTCGGTTGATTTTGCAATGCATGTCAAGGGTTTGGAGTTTCCTGCTTACGACCCACGTGCCGGATTTGGAGCCGGACTTGCATATGCTGTATCTCCGCGCGGCGCCTGTCATCGCCGGGCCTGGCCGCCTGCAATTGAGATTATCGGTGGAATTGACAGGTTTTCTTATGAGGGAAAGGCCGAACTGGTTAAAAAGATGTTTGATGAAAACAATTTCCTTCATTCGTTGCTGGTTTGCGATTTCCCTGCGAAATTTATTCCGCTGACTGTAGAAGATTACCTGAAATATTTTTACTACGTTGTTGGCAGTGAGATTGAGAATTTTACGCTTAGCGAATTCGGAGACCGCATTGAAGCCATGTTCCGTGTTTTTAACATCCGGGAAGGATTTACCAGCGTGGACGATACATTGCCTGAGCGCATTCTAAATGAGGGCCTGAAGTCCGGTGCCGCAAAGGGGAAGTATATTACAAAAGATGGCTTAAATATGATGATCCAGGAATATTACGAGCTGCGCGGCTGGGATCACGAAGGGCGTCCTACTGCTGAAACACTTGCTCGTTTGAAAATTGACAAAGAACTAAATGCCGGAGAGTGAGGAGCAGATGAGAAAATATCTGAGGATAGACCGCAAGGCTTGTGTGGGATGTAGGACGTGTCAGGTGACATGCAGTTTAGCTAAAGCTGGATTCATTTCGCAAGGGGAAAGCGCCGTTCAGTTCGAATGGAAAGATATGCGGCAGGCGAAGTGGCGCATTGCTGTTTGCCTCCAGTGCAGGAATGCAAAGTGTGTGGATGCCTGCCCAAGCGAGGCTTTATATAGGAACGAGATGGGTGTCGTTTGTCTGGATAAAGCAAAATGTACCTGCTGTGGCGACTGCGTAAGAGCATGTAATTTTAAGGCAATTAAAACTGGCCTGGACGGTTACCCGGTGAAGTGCGACCTCTGTCACGGAAAAACATACTGTGTCAATACCTGCCCTGTGCATGCCATTAAAGCTATCGAGGAGTGATCAAATGCTGCACGCAGTAGATCTTCATACTCATATTATACCGATCGATTTTATTGAAACCGCCCTCAAAAACCCAAACAAATTCACAGTTAAAATAAACGCCGAAAAGAAAGAAGAAGGATGCTTTGTTTTACATCACGATCAGGGGTATGTGTATGAAGTTACACCTCCGTTTTATAACCTGCAAGCCCGGCTCCTGGAGATGGAGAGAAGAAATCTGACGCATGAGGTATTATCCGTTTCCCCAACACTCTTTTATTACTGGAGCGATCTGGGGACCGCCCGGGAAGTAGCACGGCTTTGTAATGATGCCCTGGAGAAGTGGGTTCAGGCAAGACCCGGCCAATTCAAAGTCTTCGGGACAGTTCCCATGCAGGACTGCAAGAGCGCAGTTTCAGAGTTGGAATACCTGATGTCAAGGCCGGGATTCGTGGGTGTTGAAATCGGCGGAGTCATCGAAGGCACACCAATTGCAGATCCGTCATATTTGCCCTTTTTCGAGGCAGCAGAAGCCCTTGGCGCGGTCATTTTCATTCACCCGTATTTTGTGGGGCCCCGTCCCGGCCTTGAGCGTCACTACCTGACAAACCTGATCGGCAACCCCCTTGAGTCGAGCATTGCAATTGGTTTGTTGATTCTGGAGGGCGTTTTTCAAAAGTATCCGAAGCTCAAGGTGCTAGCTGCACACGGGGGAGGGTATTTACCCTACGGGATCGGGCGGATTGATCATGGGTACCGCGTGCGAAAAGAAACGGGCCCGGATCTTGAGGCCTGTCCTTCCATCTTTCTCGGAACCAATGTTTATTGTGACTGCATCACTCATGATCCAAAGGCACTGGTTTATCTTAAAAATAAGCTAGGTGTGGGCAAAGTACTCCCTCGGCTCCGATTATCCTTTTGACATGGGCCTCGACGACCCTGTGGGTTTTGTCAAAGAAAACCCGGAGTTAACCGAACAGGAGAAAGAGGCCATCTTATTCAGAAACTCGGAACGGCTCGGCCTTGTTTAAGAAACTTATTTCTGTCAAGCGCAGTTCACCACAAAAAAATCAGATTTGTTGAAACAGCTCAAGCTATCAGTTGGTATTGGGAGGTATTGGGATGAACATCTGGGCAAGAGGCCCCATGCAGGCCGATTTTGAGGAACGCATCGATTTTAACAAAATGCGCGCCAAACGCTGTGAAAAGGTCCGCCAGGTTATGGAGCAAGAAGGGATAGATGCCCTTTTCCTCTGGAGGGACGAGAACGTCAGGTATCTCACCTCTTTACGAGTCCTGATGCTCCAGTTTCGCTCTTCCACAACATACGGCGTTTTGATTACAAAGGATGCGGGTCCCATCCTTTTCATGAGCAGCGCCGAAGTTGTCAGGGCTAAAGAAGTTATGCCCTGGATCGAGGAATTTTACTCGATCCCCATTATGGACGAAGAGGGCTTGGTAGAACGGGTTGTTGTCGACAAAGTTGTGCCCCTGTTCAAAAAATATGGGATTGAACAAGGAAGAGTAGGGGTTGACTGCCTTACATTTGCCCAGAGGAAGGCCTTTGAAAAATTTCTGCCCAACGTTGAATGGGTGGACGGACAGATGCCTATCCAGCGCGCCAGAATGAAAAAACTTCCGGAGGAAGTGGCAATTATCGCCGAAGCCACTGCCATTGCAGATGCCGTTACTCAGACCGCTATTGAAGCCGTTAGGCCCGGCGTTAGAGAGTGTGAAGTTGCAGGTGAGGCGATGCGGACAATGTACCGCCTTGGAGCAGAGTTCGGCCACACCGCTGTCCCTTTCGTCGCCTCAGGCGAACGCATGGCACCACCGACCCGTTTTAACACCGACAAGTTAATCCGAAACGGTGATATTGTCTTCATTGACATTGGGGCATTTTGGAACGGTATGTTCAGCGATATCGGCAGGACGGTTATCTGCGGGAAGCCCCATCCCCAGCAAAAGCGGGTTTACCGGACTGTTTATGAGGCCTTAATGAAAGGAATTGAGGTAATGCGCCCCGGAACTAGGTGTTCGGAGGTAGCAAACATCTTTAAAAAGGTTGCAGGCAAATACGGCTTGGAGAACTCCTTCATAGACCTGTTTATAGGCCATGGTGTAGGGTGCGCTCCGGCCGAACCGCCATTCCTCGGGGAAACCCAGCCAGGTGCCGAAGATACGGTGCTTGAAGAGGGTATGGTACTTGCCATGGAACCGCTCATCTGGATTCCTGACATTCCCGGAGGTGCCGGAGTGAGAATCGAAGATTTGATTTACATCAGCTCCGAAGGCCCTGTTGTCTTATCACGGGTTGGCTATGATGAAAAACTTCTGGATTAAGTTTTAGGAGGTTTCTAATGGTGGGCGAAGCTTGTAACTTGGTTGAAGCCCGTGGTATCACAAAAGTTTTTCCCGGTGTAAAAGCACTGACGGATGTTGATTTTGAACTTAGAGCGGGCGAGGTAATGGCCCTTGTGGGTGAAAACGGAGCTGGAAAATCTACTCTCATTAAGATCATTACAGGGGTATATACACCTGACGCCGGTAGTCTTTTTGTGAATGGCGCTGAAGTTAAGCAGTTTAGTCCCTCAATTGCAAAAAAAATGGGTATAGGAACAGTATTTCAGGAGTTGAGTTTGGTTCGAGATTTGACTGTTGAAGAAAACATTTTCTTAGGAAGCGAGTTTTCGCATCTTGGAATTCTCGACCACAAAAAAAGGCATCAAGAGGCTCTCAGATATTTGGAATACATTGGTGCCAAGATTGATCCGAGGGAAAAGGTTGCAAACTTGAGTGCCGCCCAACAACAGTTTGTTGAGATCGCTAAGGCCCTTTCTCAGGAGCCATCGATTCTTATCCTTGATGAGCCGACTGACCGCTTATTTAGTGAAGAGGAAATGCTTTTATTCGATCTCCTGAAGCGCATGAAAGCCGAGGGTAAGGGAATCATCTACATTACGCATAAGCTGGAGGAAATTCCTTTAATTGCGGATCGGGTAACAGTACTCCGCGACGGTAAAAAGGTAGGAGTTAGAAATGCTTCTGAGATTACCCAGGACGAAATGATCAAAATGATGACCGGACGTGAGCTTGATGTGCTCTTCCCCAAAGAAGAGATTCAGATTGGTAAAGAGGTTTTGAGGGTCGAAAATCTTTGTGTGGGTGAACGTTTAAAAGATATTAGTTTCAGCGTTCGTGAGGGCGAAATTCTGGCTGTGATGGGCCTGGTAGGGGCCGGAAGATCTATTTTGGCAAAAACACTGGCCGGCGGGATACGCTATACCTCAGGGAAGATCTCTTTTATGGGCAATCCCGTTGAGATCACCTCCCCTATAGTTGCCAAGGGTTTGGGAATTGCTTTTGCTCCCGAGGACCGCCGGAGCCTGAGTGTTATTTTACAGCGCTCCGTCAAGGAGAATATTTTGACACCTTCGTTGCGCTCCTGGTTTCTCAAACACCGGGATTTAGACCATACCGCTTGGGAGTACGTGCGCAGGCTCAATATCCGTACGCCGTCGATTTTTACCAGACTGGCTAACCTGAGCGGGGGGAATCAGCAGAAAGTCGTGATTGCCCGTTGGCTGTGTTCCCAATCCAAACTATTTATCTTTGATGAGCCGACCCAGGGTATTGACGTTGGGAGCAAGGCCGAAATTTACGGCTTTATCGGAGAACTGGCCAAGGCGGGGGCCGCGATTATCCTAATTTCGTCCGATATGAAGGAAATTGTTGGTTTGGCGGACAGAGTGATCGTGATGTATAAGGGGACTATTACGAGCGAATTTGAACGCAAAGATTTTGATGAACAAAAAATTCTTTCTGCTGCTTTTGGAATTCAAGCAAAAGCGAGTTAGGAGGTTTGGTTTCTTTATGGAAAGCACGTTGCAAAAAGTACAAAATACACCCACTTTTACCTTTTTGCGAAGAATCGACTGGGGTGAGCTTGGCGTACCGATAGCTGTAATTTTGCTCTGCATTATATTCAGTTTCATTTCACCTAATTTTTTGACCTTCGACAATCTTGCAAATGTTGGTCGGCAAAGTGCAGCATTAGCTCTCGTGGCTTGGGGTATGACTCTAATCATTATCAGCGCGGGCATCGACCTTTCTGCAGGTTCAGTTGTCGCTTTTGTGAGCGTAGTCACGGCTACAGTTATAAAAAGCAACGGGGCTGCTGCTGGGATTTTGGCGGGCTTAGTTATAGGGACCCTTTTTGGACTTCTCAACGGCGTCTTGATTGCTAAAGTTAAACTTCCACCGTTTGTTGTAACACTTGGAACAATGTCTATTGCGCGTGGTGCGGCACTTACCTATACAGGAGGGGTCCCGGTTTTTGGTCTTAATTCGAAATTTTTTGCCTGGTTGGGAAGCGGTAATCTAATTGGTATTCCGGTCATAATACTTATTGCATTCCTCGGTCTGGTTGTGACTTACGTAATATTAAGGTACACCAAATTTGGGGTTTATACTTATGCCATTGGTGGGAATGAAACGGCAGCTTACTGGGCCGGGATTCCTGTCGACAAGTATAAGGTTTTGATTTATACCTACGGAGGCTTTTTAACCGGCTTAGGAGGAGTGCTATTAGCGGCAAGAGTGAACTCCGGCCAGCCACTGCTCGGTACAGGTCTTGAACTCCAGGCTATTGCAGCTGTCTGTATTGGTGGAACATCTCTCTTTGGTGGACAAGGCAGTATTATTGGAACTTTGTTCGGTGTTATCCTTATCGGTGTGCTTAATAATGCTCTCAACCTATTGGGGATTTCGAGCTTTGTTCAGCAGATCATTATCGGAATCACGATCATCATTGCCGTTCTGGTTAGCATTCTTCGTTCTCGCCAATATTAAAAATTGAGTGATTTTACCGCGGCGGAACGTGATGTAATTATATTTAGAGAAAAGGAGGGGGGATGTTAACGCAAGTTTTTGAGAGCAGAAGTAGCTTTCTACTACCTCAATTTATCTAAAGATTTTTTAGGAGGGAAAACATGTTAGGACGTCGAGCAAAACATTTAATCAGGTGCCTCTCGTATTTAGCTTTGTGCGGGGTGCTAACGTTTACCTTATTTGGATGTGGACAGTCAACGTCTGAAACGGGAGCAGATGGTAAGTCTAAGAAAAAAGTTACCATTGGTGTATTTATTTCAAATGCCGGCGATCCTTATTTCCAAAACAAGTCGTACGGGTATATCGAAGCCAAGAATATCCTGGAAAGCAGGTATCCGGATTATGAGATCAATGTTGAACTGTATGACGCCGGAGGCTACGAATACTCTGAGAAGCAAATCTCCCAAATTGAAGATGCAATCGAGCGCAAAATTGATGCCATCGTAATCACGGCAACCAACCGGGAAGCGCTCAAGCCTGTAATTGACAGGGCAATGGAAGCAGGCATTCCTGTTGTGAATGATGATGTTTTGGTTAAAACCAAGACGACAATTGAAATAAGTGAAAACAGCTATCATGTTGGCCAGGCTGTTGCAGATTTTATCGCGAGAAGATTAAATGGAAAAGGCAACATAGTAATGTTAAAGGGTCCTGCTGGCGCCGACCTCTTTATGGAAAGGGCGCGGGGGGCTCATGACGAGTTCGCGCGGTACCCCGGCATAAAAATCATTGCCGAGCAGTGGCATCCCCAGAACATGGTAGAGGCAAGACGCGTTATGGAAGATTTCATTCAGGCTCACGGGAAAAACATCAACGGTGTTTTTGCCGGGGGCGCGGTGGCTGCTATGGCAGCGGCGGATGCTCTGAAAGCGGCCGGATTTAAGCCGGGTGAAGTTGTTATTGCCTCGGTGGATATCCATGAGGAAAACTTAAAGTATCTGCGGGAAGGATGGATTACAGGCTTAGTACCCTGCCAGCCGATTAAGCTGGCGCGATTGGCTGTTACATATGCATTTAAGGCCGCGATTGGTGAAGAGGTGCCTAAAAAAATTTACACTACTGACGAGTTTGCAGTAGATAAGGAGGGGTTAGAACACTTTGATTTATCCGACTGTATGGCTCCTGCGGATTGGAAGCCCCCGCTACGATAATTTGTCAAAACTATACGCTAATTGTTAAAGTTAAAAGCAAAAGGGTTTCTCCTCCCTTATTGTCACTTATCAGAAGAAAGGATCATTAAAGCGTTGGAATGTTTGCTAAATCTGCCGTCATCGGAGCAGGATTTAGAATTGGCGGTGCAAAGAGCACAAGAGCGTTGGTGGATAAATTTAGCAAATCAATAAGACTTCAGGAGGGCAATTGAATCAAAAATAATATAACTAGCCCTTGGCTGGCAAGTGCAATTGCTCCAAGGGCTTTCTTTGTAATCGGATTAGGGAGGGCTGCAATGCTCAGCAAAAAGGTGCTCCTTTTAGTTAGTTTAGTTGCCTTCAGTCATTTTGCCTGTGATTTTTGCCAGGGATCGTTGGGGCTCGTCATTCCTCTCTTGAAGGAGGAGATGGATCTCGATTATTTTACCGCAAGCCTTGTTGTTTTTCTTTACGACCTGGGGTTGGCAGTTTTTCCGGTTGTGCTTGGTGCAATCAGTGATCGTCTTTCAAATAACTTGTTGTTGCCGATTGGTTGTTTTCTTTCAGGAATTGGCCTCATCCTTACGAGCATCTCCAGCAGTCTTGGCGGAGTCTTTTTGGGAGTAATTTTAGCTGGCATTGGTTTATCGGCCGCTCATTCGGAAGGCGCCAAGCAAACTTACCTCATTGGAAACGCCCGGCCGGGTTTAAGCATGTCCCTCTTTGCTTTGGGGGGTAATGCGGGGTTTAGCATCGCTCCAATTGCAGCAGGTCTTGTTGCGGTAAACCTCGGAAGGCCGGGATTTATCTCTATGACAATTCCGGCATTTCTTGGGGGGATTTTATTGTTTTCCCTTGCGCAAATGTTTAGAAAACACGCGGATAACAGTGCGACGGACAACA
>JABLXW010000031.1 GCA_013177945.1 Bacillota bacterium | reverse complement strand
ACCTCCACTACGCGCCGCCCGGGGCACGCGCCTGCTTGGGTGTGTGGCATGGCGACCGCCTGGTGGGCGTGCTGATGTTCGGCAGGGCTGCAGCGCGCCTCGAGGACCAGTGGCACACGCTCGAGTTGTCGCGCATGGTGCTGCTCGACGAGTGCCCGCGCAACTCCGAGAGCCGCGTCCTGGCTCTGGCGGCCAGGTGGATCCGGCAGCACTTACCCGACATTTTCCGCCTTATCGCCTATGCGGACCCAGGGCAGGGGCACAAGGGCACGATTTACCGCGCTGTCGGTTGGCGCCTGGTCGGTATGACACGTGGTGGTAGCTGGACCCGTACCGGTCGCCCCCGCCGCGGTGCTTCCCCGGGACCGAAGCTCAAATTCGAATTGCTCCTTCAGAACAGAAATCGTTCTGATCGCAAGAACTGTCAGCAGATCGAGAATTCAGACAGGTGCGCGCGTGCGCACTTTTTCCAGGCGCGGTTTTTTTCTTTTTCCGCGCCGGGCCCGGGTGATGTCCGGGCCTTTTGCTTTTTGTAGGTCGCCGCGAAAATTATACCTGCGAGGTGATGAATAGCCTTGGTCTTTACGATTGTGTTTTTGACTCTCTCTGTGTTAACCGGGGCGGGCGCCTGGCTCTACCTCCGGTGGGACGCGGCAAAGCAGGCCGGAGAGGCCGGGGGAGCCCCGGCGCTCCCGGCGAAAGATAAGGCAAAGTCAAAGAAAGTCAAAGAGTCGGTCAAGGACATCTGGGAGGTCGAAGACGTCCGGCGGGGCGTCCTGGTCCTCTCCGGCGGCCGCTACAGGCTCGTCTGCCGGGTGAGTTCCGCTGACTTCTGGCTCCTCTCTGACGCGGAGCAGAACGAGGTGGAGGACGCCGCGGCCGCGGCCCTGCTCCAGCTCACCTTCCCGGTACAGTTCCTGGTGACTTCCCAGGCGGTGGACACCAGGGCGGCGGTCGAGGAGCTCCGGGAGAAGGCCGGGGATCTCCCAGGCGCCCTCCAGGAGCTGGCCTTCGCCCGCGCCGAGTACTTGGCGGCGATGACGCAGGAGAAGGCGGCCTCGGCGAGGCAGGCGTACTTGGTGATACCCTACGACACCGTAAAGGGCTTCGAGCACGCCTACGGGGAGCTCCAGGCGCGCCTGGCGAACCTGGCCGACGCCCTGGCCGGGGCGAAGGTGCGGGTGGAGCCGCTTTCTAGTGAAGCGGTCGTGGACCTGCTCTCACACCTGCTGAACCGCGGTCGCATCTGGAGGCCGTCGGAGGCGGTGAAGAGGGGAGTGATGAGTCTGTATACCGTCTCGGAAAGGAGTGCAGTTAATGCTTAACGCTTTCAGAATCGTCGTTTTGGCGGGCATAGCTTTCGTCAACTGGGTAATCCTGGCGCTGTTTCTCTCCATGTTCGGCGCCTCTGACGCCCTCGCCGGGTGGGGGGCGCTCCTGGCGGAGGCAGCCCTGGTTGGTTTGGCCTTCACTCCCCTTGGGGAGAAGTACTTCCGCTTCGTCAACAGGCTGCGCCGGCCCCTGCCGGACGAGGAGAGGGCCCTGCGCCCCGCCTTCGAGCGGGCGGTCGTCCGTTGCGGCCTGATCGAAAGGCCCGAGCTCTTCGTGGCCCACGACCCCTTTCCGAATGCCCTGGCAACCGGCGTGAAGACAGTGGCCGTGACGCAGGGGCTCCTCCAGCAGGCCAGGCCTGAGGAACTGGAGGCGATCCTGGCGCACGAGCTGGGGCACCTGAAGAACGGGGACACGAAGGTCCTGCTCGCGGCCTACGTGATGAACGCGGCGGGGAGCTTCGCCACGTGGGTGATGACGGTCGTTATGGTCGCCCTCTCGATTTTCAGCTTCCTCACCGGCGGGGCGACGGGCGACCGGCAGTTCATCGGGCTGGGTTGGTTCATCGTGATGATATCCTGGATGCTTCGCGGGGTGACGTGGCTCCTGCAAAAAATTCTCGAGCTCTCCTTCCTGGCGGTGGGGCGGGCCCAAGAGTACGAAGCTGACGCCTTCGCTGCCCGGTGCGGCTACCGGGACGGGCTCGTCTCGTTCCTCTCCCGCGTGGTTGGGCCTGAAGGGCCCCGGAGCCTGGCGGCGGTCCTCTACGCCACGCACCCGTCACCGGAGGCCAGGATCGAAAAACTGATGGCGAGGAGCTGGTAGCAAGATGCTACACAAAAAACGTCCCGGACCTATGGCGACAACAGGTATGACTATTATCATCGCAGGAACGGTTTTATATTTAATATGCTTTTTAACACCAGCCTTGAGCCAAGTTGGAGCCTGGATCATGTTTCCTTTTATAGCGTTGGGAGCCTTTCTGGTTGCAGTTGAAATCATAAAAGAAGTCTGAAGGAGCTGGTAACAATGCTTAAGCTTAAAAACAGGCAGAAACAGCAGGAGCCGCAGGAAGAGCGGGACGCCCTCACCTCCCACGCCCTCCGGATCCAGGACCTCTTCGCACCGGACGGAATGCTCGTAGAATTCGACAGAATCCGGCTCGGGACGGGGTACGCGCGTACCTACGCCCTGCACGCCCTGCCGCGCCGGGTGCAGGTCGGCTGGCTTGACGAAATCTTCAACGCCGGGGACGTGGATCTCTCCGTTCACTTCGTACCCGCCCCCGACCGGACCGTAACTCAAACGTTGATCTCGAAAGAGACGAAGGCCCGCTCCCAGTACATCCTCGACCAGCAGTCCGGAAACATTTCGAGGATCCCGGAGCTGGAGGCCCAGATCGCAGACTACGCCGCGCTCCGGGAGGCGGTGCAGCTTGGGCAGGACCGGCTGTACTACCTGACCTTTCTCATCACCGTTCACGGGGCCACCGAAGAGGAGCTGCGCCGCAGGTGCGAAGTGGTGGAGACGGTGCTGGCCCGCCGGGGGGTGCTCCCCCGAAAGGTCGTCCTCCGGCAGTTGGACGCCCTGAAAGGGGCCCTGCCCCTGGCGAAAAGCGCCCTGCACGACTTCGAGCGGAACCTCACCTCGGGGGCGGCGGCCTGCTGCCTGCCGCTCTCAGTCTCTTCCGGCGGGCACTCATCCGGAGTGATGTTGGGCGTCAACCTCTTCACCCGCGCCCCGGTCTTCCTGGACCGCTTCGCTGGAGAGCACGTGGTCTCGAACCAACACATCTTCATCTCCGGGGAGCCTGGCTCGGGGAAATCCGTTTCGGCGAGAACTCTGTCCCTCCTGGAAGGCTACCGCGGGGTCAGGACTGCCTTTGTAGACCCCGAAGGCGAGTACTCCTACTTCACCGAAGCCCTCGGCGGCCAGGTGGTGCGCCTGACTCCGGGGCGATTCTCGGGAGTCAACCCCCTGGAGGTGGAGCCTGAGGAGGAGGACGGGAGGGTCTTCGTTAACGTTCTCGCAAAGGTGGAGGATATCCTTGCCCTCGTGGGCTCGGTCTTCCGGTTCTACCACGGCGGCGAAGGCCTCGGGGCTGTGGAGGCGGCCCTGCTCGAAGAGGCGGTTAAAGAAGAGTACCGGGCGCGGGGAATCACCGAAGACCCGGCCTCCCTCTACCAGGGGGGAATCAAGAAGCCGATGCCGACGCTCCTGGACGTCCAGAAGCGCCTGGCCGGGATGCGGGGGGCGGAGCGCCTGGCCGAAGCGGTGAAGCCGCTCCTCGCCGGCGGTACGGTGGGGATGTTTGACGGCCAGACGATGATCCACCTCCAGGACACACCCTACATCTGCTTCAACCTCCGGGACCTGGGTGGGGACTTCTCCCGCTTCGTGGCCATGTGCGCCGTGCTCTCCTGGCTCTGGCAGACCTTTGCCCAAAAAGGCGGGAAGGAAGTGCCTAAGTGCGTGGCGGTAGATGAGGCCTGGATGTTCCTGCGGCACCCGGACGCGGCGAAGTACCTGGAGACGCTCGCCCGGAGGGGGAGAAAGCACGGCTGCGCCCTGACCATCGCCACCCAGCGCTTCGAGGAGTTCGCCTCCACCCCCGAGGGGCGGGCGGTGATCGAGTCCTGCGCCAGCATCCTGGTGCTCAAGCAGGAGGAGCACGCCGCGGAGGCGGCGGTGGAGTACTTCCGGCTGGCCTCCGGCTGCGCCGCGCTTCTCTCCCGCGCCAGGCCGGGGCAGGGGATCTTGCGGACCTCCGGCTCCACCACCGCCGTGCAGGTGCAGCCCGCCCCGTTTGAGTGGGAATTTGTGGAGACGAAAGTGAGGGGCCGGTAGTGCGAAAATTGCGAAAGCCTTTAATTGCCCTGATCCTCCTGCTCCTGCTTTTTTCCTTCGCAGGGGCGGCCTGGGCCCAGGAGGAGCCTCCGAAAGAGGATAAGGGCGGCATGTTCGAGCGGATCCTCGCAGGAATCGTTGCCGTTCCCTGCTCCGTGATCGAGGGCCTCTTTAAATGGGGCGGCTTCGAGAAGCTCGACAAGCTCGTATTTCTCAAGGGGTACAGCGAGGAGGAGAAGAAGAGCCTGCCCTGGAAGGGAGACGAACCGAAGCACGTCCGCCTCTGGTTCCAGACGCTTGCCTACGTCACCGCGCCGTTCTTCGCGATAGTGATTGCAGTAAACGCCTACAAACTCCTCTACGCCGCGGCCAACCCCGCGGCGCGCTCGGAGGCGATGGAGTCGCTTCACCGCTGCGTCCTGGCGGTCTTCATCGTCGCCCTTGCCCCCCTGATGGTCAGCACCGTGATGTGGATGTGCACAATTTTGGTGGACGCCGTTGCCGGTGCCTTCAACCACGTTGCCGCGGCGCTCGGGATGCCCCGGGCCGTGGGAGACTGGAGCGCGGTCGAGATAGGAGGCGCGCAGATCGTCACCGGCTCCGTCCTGGGTACGGCAATCGTCCGGCTTTTCCTGGCCGGAATGTTCGCCTACCTGAACGTGCTCTACATCATGCGCAAGGTCGCCCTGACCGTGTTTTTCGCCTTCACGCCCCTGGCGGCGATGATCTGGGCGGTCCGGAAAGAGAGCACGGCGATGCCGGTCTGGATCGGGGAGCTGCTCTCCAACGCCTTCATGCCGGTCGCCCACGCCCTGGTGCTCTGCACCATCCTGCTCCTGTGCGACGTGAAGGACATGGGGAGAGGGACGTGGGTGACGATCCTGATTAGCTTCTACACCCTCATCCCTCTCGCGGAGGTGCTCCGGAACTCCCTCCAGTCCATCATCGCCCATTTCGCGGGCTTCAATGAAGCCGCCACCGCCAGTAAAATCTTCGGCGCGGCGATGGGTTTGGGAGGAGTGTTTTCACTGGTTCGGGCGGGAGGCTCCCTCTTCGGCGGCGGGGGCAAGACTCCTCCCTTTGCCGGAGCGACCACTACGGTCCCCCCCGGCGGGGAAGGCGGCCGGCCCATCGGCTTCCGGGTGCCCCAGCCTGCCTCCCCGCCCCCGCTGGGCGGCCCGACCGCTCCCGGAGGCGCCGCCCCCCAGATCGGCGGAACCGCCCCGCCGCTCTACGCCGGGACGCCCGGCACCGTTCCGGCAGCCTCCCCCGGGGCCTCTCCGGCAGGCGCCGGGATGACCGTTCCGATGCCTCACCGCCAGGGCGGGCTGGTTGGGAGGGCGAAGAGCTTCGCCGCCTCCCCGCGCGCCACCGCTGCCCTCAAGGTTGGGGCCGCCGCCGGCAAGGCCGCGGCCCTCGGGGTCGGCGCCCTGGCCGCGCTGACGCTCCCTGCCGTCCCCGGCGGGCAGTCCCTGGTTAAGCCCGTCGCGGCAGTCGCAAGGGGCGTCTACGGCGTGGCCGCAGGTGGGGCCTACCTGGCCGGAGACTACGCCGCCCGGTACGCCGGGAAGAAGCTCAGCCAGGCCGCCCAGAGCGGCTCCCGTCTGGCGCAAAAGACCGTGCAGGCGGGGAAGGCGGCGCAGGGGGTGGGCCAGCGCGCTGCGGACTGGCTGCTCGGGCCCCAGCAGGGCCGGCAGGCTCCGGCCCCGGTCGCGCAGGCGCCCCGGCAGATCGGCTTCAGGCCGCCCGTGCAGTCCCAGCAGCGGGCAAGGTACCCGGCCAGCGCGTATGGGCTGGACGGAATTAGAGAGAGGTAGAGGCGGCGAGAGGCTGCTTAGAATTTTTCTGTAGGAGG
>JABLXW010000030.1 GCA_013177945.1 Bacillota bacterium | reverse complement strand
AGGCGGGCCACCTCCTGGCGCGTCTCCTTCTGGGCCTCTTTTAGAGCCTCCGCCAGCTCCCTGACCGCGCCTTTGAGCTCTTCGAAATCCTGCCTTGTCACCTTAATTTCGGCCATCCGCATGTCGACGATGGCAATAACCGTCCGGTAGAGCTCGGGAGTAAAGACCCCGATGACTTCTCCCTCCACAAAGACCACATCCTTCTCAGTGTCTTTTTCTAACTTCTCCTTCCGGTGCAAGAGAACCAACCACAAAAACTCCGCCTTCCAAGCACATTATACCATATATTCTGAAAAACATTTCTTTGATTTTATCTTTACCTCTCACTACCTCTGCCTCTTTTCCCAACTGGGCGTTTTTCAAGCCAGCTGCTTAGTTCTTTAAACTTCTTTTCGGCCAGGGCGAGCGCTTCCTCTTCTGTGCCGCAGCTCAGGGCCCCGAGGGACAGAGGCAACACAGGCGGGCTCTTGAAGATCCAACCTCGACCCTGAAAGCGTCAGGAGCAACAGGAAAAACGGCCTTCGAGGTCGAAGTAGAACATTCTCAGTGACATTTCTACCGCCAACAGCCTGTTTTCCAGGTTGCGCCTGGCAGCAAAGGGAGATTTCGACCGCGTGGACACGTTCAGGCTGATCACCGGGATCCTCGGCGGGCTGGGGCTTTTCATCTTCGGAATGGGCCTCATGGGGGAGGGGCTCCAGAGGGCCGCAGGGGACAGGATGCGGAAGATCCTTGAGACCCTCACGAAGCTTCCGGTAATGGGGGTGCTCACGGGGGCGCTGGTAACCGGCGTCATCCAGAGCAGCAGCGCCACCACCGTCATGGTCGTCGGCTTCGTGAACGCCGGGCTGATGAGCCTCAAGCAGGCGATCAGCATCATCATGGGGGCGAACATCGGGACCACCATCACCGCCCAGCTGATCGCCTTCAAGCTGAGCGACTACCTTTTTCTCATCATCGCCCTCGGCTTCGCCCTCTACTTCTTCTCAAAAAAGCGCCTCTGGCGCTACGCCGGCCAGGTGGTGCTCGGGTTCGGCATCCTCTTTTTGGGCCTGGAGGTCATGCAGGCGGCAGTAACCCCCTTAAAAGAAAGCCGGGCCTTCGCAAGCCTCATCACGAGCTTCGGCCGCTACCCGCTCTTAGGAGTGCTCGCCGGAATGGCGATGACCGTGATCATTCAGAGCAGCAGCGCCACGATCGGGATGCTGATCGCGATGGCAAACCAGGGGCTCGTCCCCTTTGATGTTGCCATCCCGGTGCTCTTCGGGGACAACATCGGCACCTGCATCACCGCGGTGCTGGCGAGCATCGGCACCAGCCTCAACGCCAGGCGGTCCGCCCTCGCCCACGTCCTCTTCAACGTCATCGGAACGGTGATCTTCCTCACCTTTCTCCCCTGGTTCAAGGCATTCGTCACCCTCATCTCCCCGGACGTACCGGCGCGCCTCATCGCCAACGCCCACACCTCCTTCAACACCCTGAACACCATGATCATGCTCCCCCTCATCAACCACTTCGCCCGCTTCATCACATGGCTGCTCCCAGGGGAGGACAGGGAGCTGAGGAGGGGGCCGATCTACCTGGACGAGCGGATGCTGGAGTCCCCGGCGGTGGCCCTGTCTCTTGCCACCAGGGAGATCATCCGAATGGCCGACCTCGCCGCGGAAACCCTGGAGGACGCCATGCAGGGGTTCTTCGAGAAGGACCAGAAGCGCCTGGAGAGGGCCTTCGAGCAGGAGAAGGTGGTCGACCAGCTGGAGAGGGCGATCACCGTCTACATGGCAAAGCTGGCGCAGCGGAACCTCACCCCCGAGCAGTCGAAGAGGCACACCGGGCTGCTGCATGCGGTGAACGACATCGAGCGGGTGGGCGACCACTCCGAAAACATCGCCGAGCTCGCCCTGGTGAGGATCGACGAGAACCTCCCCTTCAGCGAATACGCCATCGGGGAGCTGCAGGAGATGTACGACCTCGTTTCCGGCACCTTCCGGCGCGCCGTGGAGGCGCTCCGGCGGAACAACCTGGAAAAGGCGCGGGCGGTCATCGCAAGCGAGCCGCGCATCGACGCCATGGAGAAGGAGCTGCGGAAGAACCACCTCGTGCGGCTCAACAAGGGGATCTGCTACCCCACCTCGGGGGTCGTCTTCCTCGACATCATCAGCAACCTCGAGCGGGTGGGAGACCACGCCAACAACATCGCCCAGGTGGTGCTGGACGACTTCTAGCCTGCCCGCCCCTCCTGCTTCCCCAACGCTACTGCACCGTCTCCAAGCCGCCCGACGGCGGCAACCAAAAACAGTCCGGGGCTTCGTGCCCCGGGCCTCGCCGTCAGGCTCCAAATGAAAGTGTCTGTTCTATCCGGCAGCCCCTGTGCCGGCCGAAGAAGATGACGAAAGCGAACTCAGGTAGGCCCAGGGCTTGCCGAAGGCGAGCTTCATGTAGGCGTGCTGGCAGGCGAGTTCAAAAGCCGCCTTCTTCGCGTCAGCCAGCGCCTGCTCTGCCGCCGCCACGTCCGCCGCCGTGGCCATGCCCACGTCGAGCTTGAGACGGGCCACCCGCAGGGCTTCTTCCGCCGCCCGCACCCCCTCCTGCGCCCCGGCGTAGGCCTCCTCGAGGCTCTTCACGCTGTAGTAGAGCTGGCGCGTGATCAGGTCGAAGAGCTTCTTCGTGCTGGCGGCGTCGAGCTCGGCCTGCTCGACCTCTACTTTTCGAGCCTCGTAGGGCTTGTAGGAAAAGGTGCCGTATACAATCCCCTTATAAAACATAATGTCCTGGTAATACTGCTTTAACCGCACGCCCTGCTCCGCGAGCCAGACCTGGGGGCAGTTCTCAAGGACCTTCGTCACCTCGTAGTCGAGGCTAGAGACCTCCAGCGGATGAAACTCGAGGGATGTGGTGAGCACCGGCCGGTCCTCGGGCCAGAGGCCGATGGCCTGGTTCAGGGCGGTGTAGGCCTTGTCTAAGTCGTTCCGCGCGCTCACAAGCGCGGCCTCCGCCCTGCGGTACTGCGCCTCTGCGCCGATGAGCGCCGCCAGGGGCAGCGTCCCGGCCTGGTATCCCGCCCGCGCGTTTTGCAGCTGCCGCCGGGCGCTGGCCAGCGCCGCTTCCGCCGCCTTAACCTTCTCCTGGGCCTGGAGCACGTCCCAGTACTTCTTGCAGGCATCAAGGGCGACTGCGTCCTGCTCCGCGGTGAGGTTCTTTTTGCTCGACTGCCAGGTGAGGTCGGCCGCAAGCAATTCCGCCCACGCCGCCTCGATCATTGGGTTGCCCGCCGGCATCACCGGCGTGTAGTCAAGCTGGTCAGCAGCATAGTCTCTCAAGGCTTCGGTGCGGTCGACCTCTTTTTCCGCCTTTTTCACCCTCTCGCTCTGGGCGAGCGCCTTCGCTATCGCCTCGTTGAGCGAGATCTCGGGCCGGGCGGGCTCCTTCGCCCAAGCCCCAGGGACCGCGCCCCCGAAAGCGAACAGAATGGCGAGCAGAAGAGCAATGATCTGCCGCAGCAAACTTCTTCCTCCGGGCTTCAAGGTCTCCTCTCCTCTTCAAAAATGGTTAACCGCGTCAACTACCTGGCAAAAGTATACGCCTGCCCGCCTCGCCGTGTCAATCGGAATCCGGCTGTCTCTTATAACTCGCCTTCGCCCTTCCTGCGGTTAAATTCAGACTCGCTTGTTGTCGTCCGACACGAAATGGAGTAAACGAAGCCGGACTTTTCAAAGGCACTTTACAGCCACCATTCAGCCTCTTCCTTTTAGGGATGATCTGCATAATCCTCCCACCCCAGATAATGAAAGAGCCCGGATCGGGGAGGATCCGGGCTCTGGCGTTGTGTTGGGGAGCACCGTCCGGCCGGCGGTGATCTATTTTTTGAACCGGGCGGTCATCGGATTTAAGAATTCAAGCCTGTTACCCGCGCCAGCTGATAGACGATGTACTGGTTCAGGCTGACATTCTCTTGTTTTGCCAGTTCCGCGATGCGGCGGTGCAACGACTTCGGCATGCGCAACACTAAGCGCCCCGAGTACCTGTCCGACGCTGGTTCCGGAACGGGGATACCTTCTTCCAGTGCCGTTTCAAGCCAGGCGCGCTTCGCGTCATGGACCATCCTCCAGGCTTCCTCGACAGTTTCGCCTTGGGAAACGCAGCCGGGCAATTCGGGAATTTCGGCTACAAAGCCTCCTTCCTCTGCGGGATACAGAACAACTTTATAAGGGAGGCTGAGGTAATAATCAAGAGATTTACTCATCTGGCAACTCTCCTTCCAGGGCCTTGATTACCTGTTTGACGTAGGCGGCTTTGACCGGCTTGGAATGCTTCGGGACCGTAACCAGCTTTCCGCCTTTGACGTAGGCATAGTGGCTCGAGCCCTTGCGCGGTTGGCGTTCTTTGAACCCTGCGCGCAGCAGCAATTTCCGCAGTTCGTCAAAGCGAACCTGATTCGGGTTGTGCTTGATTCTTTCGTACAGTTTTTTCAGAGTACTCAAACCAACCACCTGCAAATAGTATCATATATAGTAGCAATAATGTCAAGAGACCATGTTTTTGCTATGTTTAACCCGCCTCCGGCGAAGCCTTACAGGGGGGCTTTTCTTTTTTCAGGAGGTGATCCCCACGCATTTGGCAGGAAATTCCTGAAAGAGCGAGAATAATAACAAAAAGCAGGGAAGTTAAGGAGGGATTTTTATACAGAGGCGCCCTGTCTACCGGGCCCCGACCGTCCTGCTTTCGTTTATCGCCTTTTTGTTCTGGATTCTCTTGCCCTGCGATCTCCTGGGTTCCGGCGATGTTAACTACGTTCCGCCTCCGGCTTTAACCGAAAACGAAGCCGCCCTCATCATGTTCAACGCTAAAGTGTCCGCCGAAGCGATTGACGGCATCATCGTCTATCCCGGGCAGACCTTCAGCTACTGGGACACGGCGGGCCCTTTTGATTCCGCCCACGGGTACGTTTACGGCTACGGCGTCCTGAACGGGAAGGCCGTGCCCGCTCTCGCCGGGGGAGTCTGCGTGACATCCACGGCACTCTACAGGGCCGCCCTGGACGCGGGGCTCGAAATTGTCGAGAGGCACCCCCACGGCGTTCCCCTGGCCTGGGCGAAGGAAGACGACGCCGCCGTCAGCTTTCGCGTCAGTCCGGACGGCAGGCTGGAGCGCGGCTGGGACTTCAGGTTTCGCAACAACCTGAAAGATCCGGTGGTTATCCTGGCGCGCTCTAAAGGAAAAAATGTTGCCGTGGAGCTGTGGAGCCTTCAGATGCTGGCGGTGAGTATTGCGCCGCCGTATAATAGTGGTTATCGTTTAGCGGAATTAGCGGAATGCTGAGTTAAGGGGGGATTGGAAAAAGTATGTAAGACATGCTAAAATATTCTCGGAAACACTGGACAAAAGCAGCCTCACCCTGTCGGGGATCAAAACCGAAAGGGGGTGAGGACTGTGAACACCGCAGAAACTCTCCAATTAATCACCGTCCTGCTCCTTTTCCTAACATTTGTAGTCAGTCTCATCAAGTTAGGGAAATAAGCGAAAGCCTCTAAGCTCTGCCAAACTTAGAGGCCGTAGCTAAAGCCCCGACAGATGAGGGCCGTACCAACCTTTTGTTTCAGTGTTTCCATTCTGATTTTAATCTATTCTTTTTCGAAATGTCAACAGCTTTTTCGAGAACGTCCATGTCAAGATCCAGTAGGTATCTACATAGAACTTTTCCCCTCGAGAGACCTCAACGTTCAAAACACTAGCTTTAGGCAACATCTTAAATAAAATTAACCCACCTGCCAGGCAGCTTCGGGAACAAATTATCGTAATACGCCCCGTCGCAAAACATTTAACACATATAGAGGCCAGGCTATCAGTGCTACCCGGGAAACCGACTAGCAAATAAGAGCAGCAAATTCCGGCCGGGTCAGTTCCCGTAAAACATGTTTTATCCAGGGACGATCTGCAAAAGGCCCTTTTAGTGCCGGTATGGTCGCCTGCAGCCATTTCCCCACTTCTTCTGCTTTTTGTTTTCTTATCTCCTTTTCTCCCGGCGTTGCCTGCATCAACTCTTTTAGCTTTCGGTGCTCCACCGGCCAGCGCGTGGCATATTTGCTGAGTTCTCCGTTTGCTTTTGCGGCCAGAAGCCGGGCCATCCGGTCTCCTCCGCTGATGGTC
>JABLXW010000029.1 GCA_013177945.1 Bacillota bacterium | reverse complement strand
AAGCACTCCAGGCCAATGGTGCTGTGCTGGCAGACGGAACAGAAATTGCCTTGGGCCCTGACCAGGCTGCCTATCTAAATGGCCAGGGAATTATCACGGCCTTAAACTTTATCGGTGGCTGGAAGGCTTGGGGGAACCGCACTGGGGCTTATCCGGCGGTAACGGATCCCAAGGATGCATTTCTGCCGATCCGCCGCATGTTTGATTGGATTGCTAATACGCTAGTGCTTACTTTCTGGCAGAAGGTCGATTACCCGATTAACCGGCGGCTGATTGATACCGTTGTTGACAGCGTTAATATCTGGCTCAATGGCCTTGCTGCTCGGGGCTTTATCCTTGGTGGACGGGTGGAGTTTATCCAGAGCGAAAACCCGGATACTGACTTAATGGATGGCATTGTGCGTTTCCATGTGTATGTTACTCCGCCGGCGCCGGCCAGGGAAATTGATTTTATCGTCGAGTGCGACCTGCAGTACCTCAAGTTTTTGTTTGCCGCTTAAAGGGGGTGTTGTGATTGAACCAGGTTCCGGAAAAATTGATCAACTTTCGGGTCTATGAGGACGGCGTGGACCTTTTAGGTATAGCCGATGTAGAACTGCCCAGTATAGAGGCCATGACCGAGACTGTCAAGGGTGCCGGTATTGCTGGCGAGGTAGAGAGCCCGGTCCTCGGGCATTTTGGCAGTATGACCTGTACCATAAATTGGCGCACTATTGTTCGGCCTATCGTGCATTTGGTTGAGCCACGGGCTCACAACCTTGATTTCAGGGGCGCTTTGCAAGTTTATAATACTGCCACGGGCGAATATCGGGTGCAGGCTGTCAGGGTTTCTGTGAGGGCTTTGCCGAAGAAGACGCAGTTGGGGAAGCTGGATGTGGGAGCCAATGCGGATGCTTCTAATGAATTCGAGGTCGTTTATCTTAACGTTACTATTGACGGGAGGAAGTTGGTGGAGATTGATAAGTACAATTATATTTGCTTTATCAACGGAACGGATTATTTGAGGAGAGTCAGGCAGGCTCTTGGCCTGAGTTAAAGGAAAGGCCCACCTGCTGATTAGGTGGGCCTTACTTGACTTTATTTATTTCATTGGCTTTATTTCATTTTTAACATGCGTTTAGTTGTCCTTATCCGGCGCATAACCGTGAAAGGAGACGGAGACCGGGTTGAGGGTTTGTAGTTTTCGCCATCGCCAAATAGGAATTGGCCTACGTAGAGAATACATCCAATAATTCCTAGTACAAAGCCAACGTAGTACATAAGCTTCGCATTAAAGAGCGCTTCGAGCATGGTGCCAAGAAATATTCCGGGGATCACGGACAATACAAGCACTATGCTCCAAATGATTATCATTAGCAGAATATAACCGATATCCATATTAATTTCCCCCTTTTCTGGGATTATACCATGAGAGGAGCTGCTAGTCATGGAGAAAGTTGTCTTGAGCAAGCCGTTTGTTTTCGAGGATAAAGAATACCGTGAGATCGAAATGGACCTTGAAGGGCTAACAGGCCGGGATTTGATAAATGCGGCAAACGTGGCAAAGACCTTAGGCGATCCTTCTCCTGTAGCTGAGCTTTCAAAGGCATATCTTGCTGCTGTAGCGGCCCGGGCTGCTAAAGTCCCTGTAGAGCTTATTACTTCCCTTCCTGCCAAGGATTTTACCGCTGTTACTTTGGCGGTACAAAATTTTTTGTTCGAGTAGGGATCAACAGGAACATTAAAAGTTTGCTTATGGAAGTGAGCATTCTCTTGTCCGTAAACACTTATACCCCTATCTCTTATTGGTTGGACTTGCCCTTTCTCGAACTGACAGAATGGGTTGACAGTGCCGGCAAGGTATTGGCTCGCGGGAAAGGCGGTTAGGAGCATGGCGCGTAAGGTTTATGAGTTGGCTCTAGTGCTGGCTGGAAAGATAGATTCTTCGTTCGGCGGGGCCTTTTCTTCGGCTGGTGAAAAATTGCAGAGAATGAACCGGACTATTTCAGCCTTGAGAGCGGAAATGCGCCAGCTGGAGAAGGCCCAAAAGGCAGGCAAGATAACGGCCGAGGAATATGCTAGCGCTCATGCAAAGCTTGCCCAGCAATTGGAGGAGACCGAACGGGCTCAAAAAAGACTGGCAACAGCGGTACGCATAAATGAGAAAGTAGCAAGCTTCCGTCAGGCTATGCGGGGTCGCCTTCTTGATACTGTTGAGTACGCCTTAACTTTGGGTGCTTCAGTTAGAGCGGCCATTCAATTTGAATCCGCCATGGCTGATGTAAGAAAAGTAGTCGATTTTGAGACCCCGGAGCAGTTCAAGGCCATGGGTAAGGACATCGTTCAGTTATCTAAGCGCATTCCCATGGCTGCCAGTGAATTAGCTCAAATTGTTGCGGCTGGCGGCCAGGCCGGTATTGCTAGAGAGGAACTTTTAGGTTTTGCGGAAGCGGCTGCCAAAATGGGGGTAGCTTTCGATATTACAGCTGAGGAAGCCGGCCAGACCATGGCCGAGTGGCGGTCGGCTTTCAATATGACGCAGGAGCAGGTCAACATTTTGGCGGACCAGATTAACTACTTGGGCAATACTACGGCAGCTTCAGCGCCAAAAATAGCTGAAGTCGTGCGCCGTATAGGTCCTTTGGGTGAAGTTGGCGGCGCTGCAGCGGCGCAGATTGCCGCCCTGGGTGCCACCATGGTGTCAGCGGGTATCCAGGAAGAGGTAGCTGCAACCGGCATCAAAAATTTGATTTTGGGGCTTGTGGCTGGTGAAAGCGCTACAAAGGGGCAGGCTGCAGCCTTTAAACGCCTTGGCTTGGACGCCGTAGAAATGGCCAAGCTCATGCAGAAAGATGCCCAAGGAGCGATTTTGAAAGTTTTAGAAGCTATAAAGCGGTTGCCCAAACATGAACAGGCTTCGATGTTAGATGAATTGTTTGGCAAAGAGAGTATCGGCCCGATTTCGGTTCTCTTGACGCGTTTAGACGCTTTGAAAGAGAACTTTTCTAAGGTGGGCGATGCCACAAAATATGCGGGCAGTATGCAGGCAGAATTTGAAGCCAGGTCGGCAACTACTGAAAATAGGCTACAGTTATTAAGGAATCAGATGACTGCCCTTGGGATTTCTGTTGGAGAGATACTGCTACCGCCTCTGAACACCTTAGCAGGGAGGCTGGCAGGTATAATTGAAAGGGTTCAGGAGTTAGCCGGAAGGTATCCAAGCTTGACAAATGCCATTGTTATTGGTACTGCAGCTCTTATGGGTCTGAGTATTGCATTCTGGGCGGTAGGTTATGCTGCTAGTATTATTGCTACACCCTTTACCACGCTTTATATGCTGGCTACAAGGTTTGGGATTGTAAGCGGTATTGCAACTGTAGCGACTAAGACCTGGGCGGCAGCGCAATGGCTTCTGAATGCGGCCTGGGCTGCCAGTCCAATTGGAGTAATGATTGCGGGTGTAGGGGCGCTGATTGGTATTGGGTACCTGTTGTACCGCAACTGGGACAAAATAAGAGAGTTCTTTGTTAACTTGTGGAATGGCCCATTGGCTGCCCTCGATAGGTTCGCCAAGAAAGTATATGAAAAGCTCGGCAAAGTGTTAAGATGGTTCGGTTTGGGAGGAGAAGCCAGCCCTAAAGCAGGAACTACTGGTGGCTTTGGCGGTTTCAGGGCTATTGAAGGGCACGCCGCTGGAGGCATTTTTGATAAACCGCACATGGCATGGATTGCAGAGAAAGGTCCAGAGGCGGTGGTGCCCTTGGACGGTTCTTCCCGGGCCGTATCACTATGGGCACAGGCAGGAGAGATACTGGGTGTGAGACCTACAAGTGCGCCTCAAATTGTTTATTCTCCCATCTACAACGTGTATGGGGGCGGAGACGTGGAGGAAGCTGTGCGGCGAGCTGCCAAACAAGCAGAAGATGACTTTGCGGCCCGGATGCGGGCCTTGCTTCATCAGGAGAGGCGGCTAAGCTATGCGTGAGTATGTGACAATGCAGGGCGATACATGGGACCTGATCGCTCTGCGGGTTTACGGCAGCGAGAAGTATATGACCAAACTCATTGAGGCCAATCCTGAACACCGGGAGACGGTCTTTTTTTCTGCCGGCATTCGGCTGAAAGTACCGGAAATCACCACGCCCGTGCCTTCCAAACTTCCGCCCTGGAAGAGGAGCGGTAGCTGATGCAGTTCGCCCGCCGGGCAAGACTCAAAGTGGCCTATAACAACAAAGACATAACCGCTGACTTGGAACGGTATCTTTTGAGCTTTTCTTACACTGACCATGCCAGCGGCAAGGCCGACGACCTGCAAATAAGCCTAGAAGATAAGGCCAGACTCTGGAAATCGGATTGGATGCCTGAGAAGGGAGCAACCCTACAAGCATCTATTCAGGTACAGAATTGGGACTGGGCTGGGCAGTTCGAGATGTTACCTTTGGGCACATTTGAGATGGATGAAATTGAATGCACCGGGCCCCCGGAGACGGTAACGATTAAAGCTGTATCGGTGCCGGAATCGACATCCCTGCGGGGAGAAGATAAGACTCGGGCCTGGGAGAAGACCACGCTATATTTGATAGCCAGGGATATCGCTGCAGAAGCCGGGTTGGGACTGCTTTATGAAACTACTGACAACCCCCAATATGATAGGGTAGAGCAAACCGAGCAGTCTGACCTGGCTTTTTTGTTGAAGCTTTGCGAAGACGCCGGGTTATCGCTGAAGGTTACGGGCCAACAGATAGTTATTTTCGATGACAGTAAGTATGAACAGATGGAGCCGGTTATGACTATAATCCGGGGGACCTCGTCGGTCATATCTTATTCGGCCAGTTCCCAGACGCGAGAAATTTATTCGGCGGCTCAGGTGAAGTATCAGGGCAGGAGGGGGAAGGTATACGTTTATACCTATACTCCTCCTAATAGGCCACCTACTGGCAAAACCCTGGTCATAAATGAGCGGGTGGACAGCCTGGCGGAGGCCGAACGTTTGGCGAGAAATCGCTTAAGACAGAAGAACAAGGAAGAAACGAAATTCAGCCTTACCATGATGGGGAACATAAACCTCGTTGCAGGGGTAACAGTGTTAATTCAGGGATGGGGTAAATTTGACGGCAAGTATTTCGTGGAAGAGGCAACTCATAGCGGACCGGGATACACCACCAAAGTCGAGTTGCGCCGGGTGCTGGAGGGATATTGATGTCCGGTATTTGGAGGAACCTCATACGGATAGGGAGAGTATCGGCGGTAGACCCCGCCCGGGCCACTGCCAGGGTAGTGTTCGAGGCCCAGGAAGTGGTATCCTATGACCTTCCGGTTATCCAGCGCCAGACCTTGCGCAATAAGGATTACTATCTTCCCGATGTAGGTGAGCACGTAGTTTGTATTTTCTTACCCACCGGAAACGCTGATGGATTTATTCTTGGAGCCATTTATACCGATGAGGACCAACTGCCGGCGAGCAGCCAGGATAAAAGGGTGATCCAGTTTGAGGATGGGACCAGAATTGAATACGATCGGGCCTCCCACACGCTGACCGTTAACGCCGTTGGCCCTATTAATATCGTGGCTGCCGGCAACGTTAACGTAACGGGAGACGTAATTGCAGATGGTATTAGTCTAAAAAGCCACGTTCATCCGAAAAACGACAGTGGTGGCCCGACTGGGCCCCCGCAATAGAGGTGAAGTTCCTTGATTGGGAGCCTTGGGCCAGTAGTATTTGAGACTTCTTCTGAAAAAGTAAGGACATTTACTGACTTCAAACGTTCCGGCAGTGCACGTTGGGGCAAACATGAGATAATGCTCGGCAAGCCAGTGAAGGAATTTCTTGGCCCTGGCGATGAGCAGATAACCTTTTCGATTAGGTTAGACGTATCCTTGGGCGTTAATCCATCCGATGAACTCTTTGTTTTACGCTTTATAAGGGATAATGGCCTTGCTATGCCGCTGATTCTTAATGGACGGCCGGTATCTGAAAACCTCTGGATTATAGAATCTCTGAACGAAAACTGGAAATACGTGGACAACGAAGGCCGGCTGCTGGCAGCCGAAGTTGAGTTAACTCTTTCGGAATACATGCCGCCGCCGGAGGTGACGGGGTAGATGGAATATGATGTACTGGCCACCATAGGAGAAATAGACTTTGCTCCCCCATCTGAGTTAGCGGAAATACTTCAAAACGTGCGGACAATCCTTACTACTCCCAAATATTCGGTTCCTCTTAACCGGGAATTTGGTGTGACCGCAGCCTGGCTGGATGACCCTCTGCCGGTGGCCCAGGCCAGATTGACGGCCGAAATCGTTATGGCGGTCCAACAGTGGGAACCCCGGGTAAGGGTAACCCGGGTAACCTTTGAAGGCGACGCCCAGGAAGGTATTCTTCGCCCGAAAGTGAGGGTGAGGTTAATTGAGCAGCTTGAGCAATCTGCCTCAAATTGAGTTTGTTTCGACGGATGTAGGGGAAATTGAGGCAAACATCATAACTGTTTACGAAGGCATTTCGGGGCGCAAGCTGGCTCCAGGGGATCCGGTGAGGCTGTTTTTGCAGGCCATAGCGGCTATAATTGCGCAACAGAGAGTCTTAATCAACTATGCTGCCAAGCAGAATCTCCTGATGTATGCGGAAGGGGCCTATCTAGATCACATTGGTGCTCTGGTAAGAACCGAAAGGCTGCCGGCGAAAGCGGCTCAGACCACGTTGCGTTTTACTATATCTCCTCCACAGCCACAGGCAGTTATTATCCCTGCTGGCATCAGGGCAACGCCGGATGGGCAGGTATTTTTCGCAACGGTGCAGGCAACCACAGTACCGGCCGGGGCCACCCAAATTGATGTTGTGGCAGAATGCACGACACCGGGGACTATAGGCAACGGTTGGCAGGTTGGGCAGATTAATAAACTTGTTGACCCTTTGCCTTGGGTGCAAAAGGTTGAAAATATTACCGTAAGCTCTGGCGGGGTTGATGAGGAAGACGATGACAGCTACAGGGAACGCATTCGCCAAGCGCCGGAAAGTTTTTCTGTAGCTGGTCCTGAAGAGGGCTATAAATATTGGGCCAAGTCAGCTCACCAATCCATTATTGACGTATCGGTGACTTCGCCGGCACCGGGACAAATTGAAATCCGTCCCCTGCTTGAGAATGGCCAGATCCCCGGGCAGGAGATATTAGACGCCGTTGCCGGGGTTTGCAATGATAAGCGCATCAGGCCGCTTACTGACCAAGTGGTAGTTTTAGCTCCTGAAGTTGTCAGCTACAATATCGATTTAACCTATTATATTGCCCAGGCAAATGCCGCTATAGCAGCCAGCATACAGGAAGCAGTAAACAAGGCGGTAGAGGATTATGTGGCCTGGCAGAGGGCCAAATTGGGCCGGGACATTAACCCCTCGGAGTTGATCGCCAGGGTAATGGCTGCCGGCGCTAAGAGGGTAAACGTTATATCGCCGGTGTTTACTTCGATCGCTCCGCACCAGATAGCGATAGCGGGAACCGTTTCAGTGCAATACGGAGGGCTAGAGGATGACTAATATTCGAGATGTCCGGTTGATAGATATCTTACCGCCTAATATTGGCCAGGACGGCAAGGTCAGGGCTGCTGCTGAAGCCCTGGATCGGGAACTCCAGGCGGTCACAGCTGCGATTGACCAGTGTTTGCTTCTATCCAGAATTGAGGAGTTAGCTGAGCCAGCAGTTGACCTTCTGGCCTGGCAATTTCACGTGGACTTCTACGATGCAGGGCTTCCGATAGAGCAAAAGCGGGTACTTGTAAAGAATTCTTTAGACTGGCACAGGCGCAAGGGCACACCGGCAGCGGTCGAGGAATTGATAACGGCTCTATTTGATGAAGGCAAGGTAGTTGAATGGTGGGAGTACGGTGGGGAGCCATACAAGTTCAAAATAGTTACCCACAATGCAGCGGTTACCAACGAAAGAGCGCTCGAATTTATTAGGGCACTAGAGTCGGTTAAAAATGCCAGGTCTTGGCTGGAAAAAGTTGAAATCACCCTAACGGATGATGTTCCCCTCTATCTCGCCGGGGTTGTTTATATGGGCGACAGATTAGAACTGAGGCAGGTGGTTTAAGTGGCTGCATTTGGCGGGTTAATTATTACCAATAGAGGACGGGCTTTGCAGGCTAAGGCACAGATTGGCACCCAGTTGGTGTTTACTCGTATAGCAGTTGGCGATGGAGACTTGGGTGGTAGTTCTATCCTGGACCTTACCGCACTTAAGCATGAAGTTAAATCGTTGCCGATTACGAAAATCAAGACCCTTTCGGGCGGCAAAGCGGTGCTGGGGGCGATCTTGAGCAATCAAGATATTACCCAGGGTTTTTATCTGCGGGAAATAGGAGTATTTTCTCAGGACCCGGATCTAGGAGAAATACTGTACTGCTATGGCAACGCCGGAGCCCTAGCTGAATACATCCCTGCCGGCGGTGGGCCGGATATTATTGAGAAAAACATTGATATCATCATCCTCGTTGGCAATGCCTCAAGTGTTAGTGCGGTTATAGATGAATCTCTAATTTTTGAAACCCCGGCCGGGGCCCAGGAGAAGGCTGATATAGCGGAGGCCAATGCGAAGGCCTATACAGACCAGCAAGTGGCTACAAGGGTCTTAAATGCTGGCAACACTCCATCCATTCAAGCCGGTCCTGATGCCAGCAAGCCTGCCCCCGGAACCGCCGGTTGTCTTTACGTAGCCACGGATACCCAAATAATCTATCGCGACACTGGCACGGCCTGGATCAAGGTAGGGGTGGTGAAGTGGGGGGATATCGAAAGGAAGCCCAGCACCTTTCCCCCTTCCGCTCACAAGAGCACTCATGCCACCGGTGGTTCCGATGC
>JABLXW010000028.1 GCA_013177945.1 Bacillota bacterium | reverse complement strand
TATTTTTGTTTAAAATCCGTTCATGCAGCAATATCATCCGGTTGTGCAGCGATACGCTCCTTTTGGGAATATCAGGCAGGAGAACGGTTTTCTGCGTCTAAAGTGATTTGCAATACCAATTTTCCGGAGGTGAGTAGCATGTTCAAACCGCTTAAGACAAATCTCCTGCGGTTCGCTTCGGCCTTGCTCCTGCTCGTAGCGGCAACAGGAGCCAGCACCACTTGCTGGTTCCACTGGTATCATCAACCGAAACTGCCGGAAAAAGGGTAGCCGTTATCCTTGTGGGGTCATAAAATGTACAACGGCATCCATGAGTACCTTTCCTTTGCAGGCAAGGGTGCAGGTAGCTTTATTTTAGCCTAACGCTCGACTTAGTAAAGGAAGGCCACCTGGAGTTTTTGTCAGGAGGTGGTGGATAATAGAGCGAGGTTTTGAAAGAGTCGGTTTCGTAGCAGGAAGGGAATTTCCGCCAAAATCCGGAGTTGACCGGGGTGAAAAGCTGCAGAAAAAATTCAAGTTTTTTACTGAAGAAAACCCGACAGATTCTCTGACAGGGGCAAATTAATCTTTAACCGAATATTTTAACCCAGAAAGGAGAGAAACAGTGCTAAGACAAACCTTATGGTGGCGTATATCTGCAATGTTAATAACGGCCGTTAGTGGCATCCTATTAGTTATCACTGCTACGAGTTACGCTCTCGAACAACTTGTGGCGCCCGAACAATCCCAAAAAATTGAAAAGATCGAGCTAAACGTTGTAGACTCTGAACAATACACCGGCAAGGAAAACATCTTGGTTAGAGGCACTTGGGGAAATAAACCCGGGGAGTTTGGTTTGATCGTACCTTCAGGTGAGGGTGCGCTAGAAGGGCCAATGAGTTTTGCAGCGGGCGGTACAGGTGAGATATATATTTTGGATCAGGTCAACTCCCGCATTCAAGTTTTTGGACCTGATGGCAACCTCCGGGATGTAATACCAATAGAGCAACGAACGGCCGAAGCAGTGGCGGTCGATGCTGCCGGGGATGTTTACGTCTGCGACCTTTGGGTCCAGCGGGAGATTGCCCTTTATCGTGACGGGAAACTTCTGGAGAAGGAGAACTTATCTCCATCTCTTAGTGCACCCCGAGAGGTATTTGCCGTGGGAAAAGATATTTTTATCGAAGACGACTTAACTGGCCGTGCTTATCTGGTAGCTTCTGAGGGTCGGATATTATCTCCTTCAGAGCAGGGAAAGGAATCCTGGCCGGGCAGGCTTGCTAAAGAAAATGCCCACTACCTTTGTGCCTCGCAGGAAGAGAATCAAGGCGTCTCTATTTTGGATAACACCGGTAAGAAGCGAACTATTTCTATCCAGTCAAATGAGGCTGCCTTTTTAGATAGTTTTTGGCTTGATGCTGACGGTAATGCCTATTTGATTTACCAGATGCTGAAGGAATCTCCACCGGACGTGTTCAAGTCACGATTTTCGGTTGTGAAAGTAAACATCTCCAGCGGCAAAGCTCTTCAAATGGATGTGCCTACCGGGCTTTTTACACCAAGTCGGCGTCCTTTTGTGATAACGGAAGAGGGCTCCATCTACCAGATGCAAACAAGCAATGAGGGCTTAAAAGTTGTCCGTTGGACAATGCCTGGAGGTGGCGGTGAATGATTAAAAACTTGAGAAGAGTCTGCGAGAAAGGGTATCTTTTGCCGCTAACTTCTCTTCTCCTGGTATTTCTATTTGTGCCTGCTGCAATAGGTGCTCCTTATATGGACAGACACGAAATTGCAGCCAGGGCTCATAGCGCCGTGAACGGCAACTACTACTGGGGAGGTGAAAGTTGGTACCCCTTTGGAGATACCGACTCTAGCAGAACAAATGGCAAGGGGGCCGATTGTTCGGGGTTGGTTATTAAGGCCTGGGAGGTTCCTAGCACTTTTTACTACCCGTTCGAGGTCAGCGGCACTCGCTATACCACTGCGGACTTATGGGGAACCAGTTCTTACTGGTCGCAAGTAACATCTCCGGAACGTGGCGACATTTATGTTCGCCACAATTTTAGTACCGGCAACGGGCACACCTTTATTTATGATAAAGACTCAGGGTACACGGCGCGTCCGTGGGCGTATGAAGCATACAACTCAACCTATGGCATTAGATACTGGATTCGCCCGGCGGAAGACCTTTCCCAATATCGGATTAAGCGGAGGGCTCTCCGCGATGATACTGGTGGTGTAATTAAGATTGATAACCCTTCTGCAGCTTATTGGAACGAGGCCTCTGGCTGGCGGAATGTCTGGAGTTCAAGCACGGCAAATCCGGGGTATATCGGTGACAACTACCAGTATATTTACGGCCCGGGTCAAACAAATAGGGTCTTTGCCCGGTGGACCCCAGTTATAACAGCCAGGGGGTACTATCACGTATGGGTTAAATGGGCTCCCGCGGAAAACAATGCCGATAACGCAAAGTATGTCGTCCGTTATCGGAACGGCACGCTGGTTCGCTACCGAAATCAAAGGGATTCGAGTTACGTCAACCAGTGGAGCCAATTAACTACTTCTGGGGCGCTTCCTTTTGAAGCGGGCTTCAATGTCAACAGCGGCAGCGTTGATCTCGTGGCTCGTGATCCTGGAGCAAACTACACAGCAAACGGTAACGTGGTGGCCGATGCGGTGAGGTTTGTATGGGACAGACCGGCAGACTGGTAGAGATGAGGTTTGTAACACGAGCCCTGATAGTTGTATTGGCTGCTTCAGTGGTTGGATGTATAACTGGGTGCAGGGATCGGTCACTACATCTAAACCGGTCAGGCAATCTACTCAGTTATGAAGAAGATAAGATCTATGCCGATCTCCAGCGTACTTATCGCCTTAAGATCTACCGGCCGCGGTACCTTCCGTCCGGAGTTACTTCTGTCATCAGCGAGGTCGTAGGAACAGAGGCGCGAGTCACTTACCGGTCATCCAAAGGCTGCTTCATAATAGAGCTATTTTTCGGGGTAAAAGGAGACATCGGGATACCACCCGCTGAAACTATAAATGTTGCTGGTCACAAAGCCTACATAGCTGAAGACCGGGCACGCCGCTCGGTCACCATTGCCTGGATGGAACAGATCGAGGGGAATTGGTACTTGTATGGCTTAAATACAAGGAACCTTCCTAAAGAGGATGCATTAAAAGTGGCTAAGTCGTTATATCTTTACCGTAGATAGATTTGGGCTAATTGAGGTGCTTAGAGAAATTGGTGGGGGATCACCCCCGCTAATTTTGAATTTGAAAGAGCGGCCTGTGCGCCGGCCCGCAAGATAACTACCTCTACATCCTCTGCGACCCGGAACTCGTAGCCCTCAAAATCTTCGCCGCTCCGGAGGTTTTGGCTGCGGCTGAAGAGGTCGGGGTTAGGCCCGGCACCGTCTTCACCGAGGAAAGCTGCGGGACGAACGCCCTGGCCCTGGCGCGGGAGCACCAGCGCCTCACCGCCATCCGCGGTGAACAGCATTACTGCAAGCTTTTCAAGAACTGGTGGTGCGTCGCCAGCGCGGTGAAGGGCCCTAACGGCAAAATCTCAGGCTACCTCGACATCTCAATGCACGCGGAGAAGGAACTGGGGCTGGCTGCGGCGCTTTTGCAAACGCTGGTGGCCTTGATAGAGCGGGAGCTTTTGCTAGTGGAACGGTCGCAGCGCCAGCAAACTGATTCTATCGCATTAGCACCACTCCGTATCCCGCCGGAGGCGGCCGCAAAGCTCACCGCCCGCGAACGGGAGGTTTTAAAGCTGATGCTTGAGTGGCTGGACGACGTAGAGATTGCCAAAAGGCTTTACATGAGCATTGGTACGGCGAAGACCCACCGTCGAAACATCTACCAAAAGCTCGGCGTGAGTAACCTACGCGAATTGCTCGCCAAACTCAGCCGCTGATTAAAGGCGAATAAAAAATACCATTTTTGTGGTATTTACGCCGGAGCGCTGCCAGATTATGCTGTGGTAAAAGGTGGCAGCAGGAAGTTTTGAGTCAGTGGAGGTGATGGATGATAAGGCTGAGCTTTGAGGTGGTTCTCTTCACGGCGGAAGGTTAATGGAAAAATTTTTTAAGGAGGTATCCATGCTATGGCGAGACTTGGTGCCCGGTGGCGGGTGGTCTTGGTGGCGGTGCTGGCAGTAGCGCTGCTGGCGGTGCCTACTGCAGTAGGTTATGCAAATGTATCGCCGGCGCAAAAATCATTTTTCAAAACTCTCGTCCGAATTCCTGTTTCCGAAGAAGGAATCGGTTACACAGATGCTCTGGGAAGAGGATATCCGGAAGGCCCCAACGCCTTTGAAGTGCAGGGAAGCAATGTATATGTTCTCGACAACGCGCACCATCGGGTACTTAAATACAACAAAGATACTGGGCAGCTCGTGAAGAAAATATCTTTTCCCGAGGAGTTTTGGGCATATAGCCTTGCAGTCGATGCAGCTGGAAAAATATACTTATTGGATGTAGGTGCAGAAGCGGTAATTGTCCTGGTCGACGGAAAGGTCATCGTGAATCGATTGGGAAATGTTGAAATTGAGCCCGTGGCTGGATTCGGGGTTACCGAGCAAGGAGAGGTATATGTGGTTCGTTCTGGACCGGACGCAATGGAGACGCTGGTGCTAAGGCCTGATCCTTCTGGTGACTTAACAGTCATTACCAGTAACAGAGGAACAATGGCACCAGATGGTACCCTGTGGCAAATCGAACGTTTATGTGGGTCTGCAAAGGAAACTGGAGTTTCTGTTTCCATGCTCAACCTCAATAAAATGTTTAAGTTTCCCGACTGGCTCGCCGACCCAATGAGCGCGTTTAATTGTTTAGGAAAAGCAGGAACCACGTGGTTTTTCAGAATTACGACGGACGAGACTGATCTTATCGTGGGGCTGAACGACCAAACGGGAAATGTGGAGCGACTTGTGACCTTTTCGCCAGGAAGATACGCCTATCCTAACAAAGATGTGACCATCAACGCAGACGGCAACGTCTATCTCTTAGATCCCTCTGCGGATGGGATTTCCGTGGTCATGGTTGCTTCCTGGCCTTCCCTGAAGGAAATTCCACGGCTGTTGCAAGAAAAGCAGGTAACTCCTGCTATTCGTGAGGAGGAAACAAAAGGTGTTGCTCCAATGAGCATAAGCAGGTCCCAAATAATGTCGACGGCAAGTGCTTATCATGCTAAACAGTGGTACTGCAACCAGTACAACTACGAAGGGACCTATGCGGAGAAACCTTGGCAAAGACCAAGATATATCAACCAGGGATATAACAGATACTACCAGTTTGTTCCCTACTGCTGGGGAGGGTTTAGCTCTTTAAGTGGTTTCGACAGTGAGCTCAGCAGTAACTGGGCAGCAGGGAATATCGATACAACGGGCAATTATAAACAAAGGACGGCGGGAGTTGATTGCTCCGGATATGTGAGTAGGTGCTGGGGACTTTCTTCGAAACGGAACACTTACGGATTGATGAGTTCAGATATTTCCGTTCGGCTAAACAATTTTGCGGAACTCAAGCAGGGTGACATTCTTTGCAATGCGGATCATGTAATGATCTTCCACTACCGGGATGCCAACGGGAACTATGTGTTGTACGAGAGCACTAAACTCAACGCCTACGACCGGGTAGCGCACACTGCACGTTCTAAGTCTTCGGTTGAGAGTTCTTACGGTCCATACCGTTACAAATATTTGCTTGATCCCTAGATTATGTGTAAGATTGCTTGCGTCGTCTGTGAGGGAAGGAAGGGGAACAAGGGTCTCCCCTTCCTCGTAATTTATGCCCTGGAAGAGGAAGGGATAATGAAATGACAAGAAGATTAATATCCATCTTATTCTTGGCCCTTGCCTTCTTTTTTGCCATAGTGATACTCGGGGGTCTCACCGGCTGCAACGGCACTTTATGTGCTTTGAAAGAAGCAAACGATTACTCGCCGTTGCTTGGCTACGTATCGGTTGCTCAGGAGCAAGAGGGAGAAGTCTGGACCGGGCGGCTGCGCGACAGCCGGGGCAAAGAAGTGATGCTCTTTAAGTTCACGCCCTCCGGAGGGGAGGCAAGGCAAGAGTACCTCCTTTTCCCGCGGCGGTTTTTCGCCTGGGCGGGAAAACATGTGGCCTATTGCGGGGCAGAACAGCAGGAAGTCGTCCTCGTCGATTACCAGACGCAGAAAGAGGTTTTCCGCAAGCGGCTCCCAGAGCGTGTCACTTATCTTAGTGCCCACTCTAAGGGTGAGGAGTTTCTCGTTGCAACCGAAAAGGCGCTCTACCTGGTGCAGCCGGCGGAAGAAAGTAGCGTGCCTCGTTCTTCCGAAAAAGCACCTGCATTTACATTGCGCCGCCTCAAAGACGGGGTCTTTCACTGGCCCGCCCTCTCCCCGGATGGCCGGCAGGTAGCCTCCGGGAAAAAGGATGAGAAGGGCGAAGGGACGGCACTCGTCGTAATTGACCTCTCGAGTGGGCGCGCAAAAGAAATGCTCCCACCTTTCACCAATCCGGCTGCGCCAGACGTGGCTTACCGGATCATCACCTCCGTCGCCTGGAGTCCCGACGGCAAAAGGATCGTGGTGGGGACGACAAGTCCGGCCGACCCTCGTATAGAATGGCTTGTCATCTTGGAGCCTGAAACCGGGCAAAAGCAGGATCTTTTAAGCACTACCCAGCTGTACACTCCCCCCGGATGCTTTACACCGGACGGGAGGCACTATCTCTTTTCTCAGGGCAAGCCTGATTATCGTGAGTTCCTGGGGGAGGGGAACCAGTACACGGGTCCGGATGTGCCCGACCCCTTCCGGGCTAAACTCGTCCTTCTGGAACTGGAAACCGGGCGGCTCACACACCTCCGGAACATTCCGCCCGACTTAAACTCCTACTGGCCGCTGTGCGGCGGAGAGGAAAAAATCTATTTCCTCGATAAAGACCCCGATCGCCTTGTTTCCTCACTACGCCGGGATGCTGCAAGTGTAAGCATTTATCGGGTGCCGCTGCAAGGGGGGCAACCTGAGCGCCTGCTTGGGGTTAAAGGCCTGGTGAGTTATGCCGTGATTCTCTGAATGGTGCCGTACTTGACCTTCTCCACCGCTGCCGTTTCCTTGGGGTGCGGCCTGCGCCGTTTCCGGGGACGCAGGCAAAGCCCGTTCGTGCACTATTATAACCCGTTTGTGCCGCCTTTTGACCCGTTTGGGAAGATCAGGCAGGAAAACGGTTGGCCGCGTCTAAAGTGTTTTGCGATACCAATTTTCCGGGAGGTGAGAATATGTTCAAGACAGTTAAGACAAATCTTCTGCGATTTGCTTCGGCGCTGATCCTGCTCGTAGCGGCAACAGGAGCCAGCACCACTTGCTGGTTCCACTGGTATCAGCCGAAACTGCCGGAAAAAGGGTAGCCGTTATCCTTCCATGAGTGCCTTTCCTTTGCAGGCAAGGGTGCAGGTAGCTTTATTTTAGCCTAACGCTCGACTTAGTATTAGTAAAGGAAGGCCACCTGGAGTTTTTGTCAGGAGGTGGTGGATAATAGAGTAAAGCTTACAGAAGAGAGGCTGCAGCAAGAAGGTAGACTTTGGTAACGAATTTAGTGAGATAAGCTATTCGATGCATAAACCCTTTGGGTTGCTAAATCAGAACATCCTAAAGGAGGAGAAGCTGATGTTATAAGGTACCCATTTGGCAGAGAAAATTAGTGCCCGGTGGCGGGCGGTCTTGGCGATGGTGCTAACAGTAGTGCTCCTGAGTACACCAGCAGCAGCCGGGTTTACGGCTGTCAAGGTAGCGGGACACACCCTCCCTGAAGGTGAAGTTGAGTGTATTCCCTGCAAGGTGTTGAGTGACGAAGTTCTGAAGAATCCGGAGGTAAAGGCGCTTGCGGAAAGGTATGGTTTTCTGCCGGATGTAAATGGTGCGGCGGGTAAGGTCATGAGCACTAGTGAAATCAGAGGAGCCGAAAGAGACCTGCTTGTAGAGAAGGCACTATCTAACAAAGGTACTCAGCAAATAAGCAGTGAATTCGAGAAGAATGGTTTTATCATAGATGACAAAGGAATTAAAGTGATACAATCGACTACGAGGCTCGAGAACGACACAATCATTAGCTATCTTGTATCAATGCCTCTTGTTATGAAGGAAGGTAATTCAAAGGAAGTAAAAAATAAACAGGCAGCAGTAGTGACTTACGTTTCTAATCGTTTTGGCGAGGCTGCTGTAGCAAATGTAATTAGCCAGGATGGAATCTCTATAAAAATATATGACAATGACACAGGTAGGGTATTATCAATAGGGAGCATAGCTTGCGATTTTTGCCAATGGGGCAGTAGGTGGGTTGTGTGCCTGGTTTATTACTGACAAAAAGGCATGTCCTTTGGCATGTGCACGACTTTGCGCAAGAGTACCTAACCCTTTGTGGTTTGCAATATGTGGGGGATCTTGCTGGGTAATTTGCAACTACTTGGTAACTTATAAAGCCTGCAGTTGGGGGGCATATAATGTATGCAAGGCGGTAGGATTGTGTCAATAATTTTTTCCATTTTAGCTATGATTTTAGCAGGGTTACCTGCATTGATAGCAAGACACTTCTGCCCCAAATATTTTTGGCTGGGTTCTCTTATAACGATATCCCTAACAGCCGGGCTATTTTACCGGCTTTTCTTTTCACAGAAAGCTTATATGTTCGATTCTTTTCTCGGTGCTATGCCACTTTCAAAGAAAGCCAAAGTCAAATTAATAGTCGCACTGTTAATGGCTATATACGTGGCTATGCTAATCTGGTGGGGATGGAAGACTAATTTAAAGTCTTTTGGTGGGTGATTAAACCTTGGTCAACAAAAAATTAACTTTGTTGCTTTTATCCCTGAATACCGGCTTGTTCACCTATCTTGCCTGGCAAAAGCACGCGGCCGGTGGCTGCCCTGCCTGCCACAAAGTACCCTTTCTGCCGGTGTCTGATGTAACGGTGGCTCTGGTTGGTGCTACGGTTTCTCTTATCCTGGCGTTTCTTATCCTACTTTCTGCTTCCAGGGAGAATCTGAGGTACACAGTGCGTGGCACGATAACTGCTAAAGAGAAAGGCTGTGGTGTATAAATGCAGCGCACCAAGCGCGTCGCACTTATCTTAGGATCTTAGGATTTGTTTTAGGCCTGATAGGCCTATTTCTTTATATAGCTGCTGTGCTTCCTGAGCCTCCTAAAGAACCAACAATAAAGATTGAACCGGTTCCAGAAAATCTTCCTCGGGGTACGGTAGGTCTGCAGGTGGGACAAATTTACAAATATGAGTTAGTATCCTACGAACTCGAACCTAGCTTATTAAAGCGGGCGATCAAGGTGTCTT
>JABLXW010000027.1 GCA_013177945.1 Bacillota bacterium | reverse complement strand
GGTGCAGTAGAGTGGGCAGCAAAAACAAAAGCTCGGCAAGAAGCGAAAGAGGAACCGTCCTGATTGAATTCGTCTTTGCGATAATCATCTTTGCCGCTTTTGCCTACGGCCTGCTTGCCATGTCGCTGTGGGGTATCGGGGCGTTCTTTATCCAGGAGGCAGCCCACGAAGCTGCCGAGAGGTACGCTGTCACCATGGACGAGTCTTCCGCCGAATCGAGGGCCCTGAGCCGTCTGGGAAAGTGGGCGTATGCGTTCGTGAAGCCGGAAAGCGTCTCTGCCAGTGTCTGGAAGGACGGGGACTCGGCCCGCGCCAGGGTCGTGGCCGAACCCAGGATAAAGAGGCTTTATCTCTACGAGCTGCCTCAAATCGAGAAAACCTCTTTGTGCGTGTTCGAGTACAGGTTCAGGAGGTCGGGTGAATTCCTGTGGTAAAGAGACTCAAATCGGAAAGAGGCACCGTCTTGATTGAGCTTGTCTTTTCGTGCCTTATCCTCGTGATCTTCTTTTACGCCTGCACCGAAGTGTTTCTTCTCGTCAGAGACAAACTCTACCTCCAGCGCATCGCCCGCGACGGGGCGAGGGAGGCAGTTATCGTCGGAGGAAGTGAGAGCGCCGGCACCGCCAAAGCCCGCGCCCGCGCCCAGCAGTTCTTCGGCAACCGCGCCTCGAAGGTAGACGTGGAGATGAAAAGGTATGACGGCGACCGCGTGCATGCAGTAACCTGCGTTGTGAGCTACCCGCACCCCGTTTTCGGTCCGCTCTCTGAAAAGATTTTCGGCTCAAGGGAGGTGACGCTCAGTGCCCGGGCGACTTTCGGCTGGAGAGACCTGGCAACCGGTTACGAATGAGCGGGGGACGTTTCTCCCCATTATGGCGGTGCTCGTAATAGTATTGACGCTGCTTTTCGCCGGTCTCGTCGAGTTCGGGAGGTTTCTCATCCTCAGGGAGCAGACTCAGACGGCCTCGGATGCCGCAGCTCTGGCCGCCTCCTACTCCGGGGTGAAAAGATGGGTCAATGTCGACGTTAAGACCGACCGGGGAGAAACCAGGGTGTGCGATTGCGACGAATACGGCTGTACCTGCTGGTGTGAGCCTTGCGGTATCCACACTGAAAACGTTACCGGCCTGGAGAGGGAACTCATCGACGGAGGAGAGTGGCAGGACTACTGCGTGCCCCTCTGCTCCTGTGGCGGCGGCTCCTGCTGGTACGTCATCAAGAAGAGATGGGTGGAGTATTCTCAACAACACTCTCGAGACACGGCCGAAGCGTTTGCTCTTGTCAATCTCCCCGATCAGGCAGAAGATGTCTGGCTGAGCAGGGGCAGCCCGAAGATCCGCCACGACGTAGCATCAGTTGTTGTTTATCTTAAAAGCAGAGCAAGGAGCCTCTTTCCGAATCTGTTCGGGGTATTTTCCGAAAGTTATGAAACTGAGACCTGCTCCGAAGCGGCTACGTTCTACTACGACCCCAAGACAGGCAAGTGGAGAAAGGCACCTGAAGACGCCTGCTGGAAGGATTAGCGATTGGTCCGGCAAAGCGCCGGGCTTTCTTTTTTTAAGGGGGTGCTTTTCCGTGGACCGCCTTAACTTCAGAACGCTTTCCGACTTTCTCTTGTCTTTTCTGGCGGGACGGGGCTTTCACGTTTTCTTCGTCCTGATCGTAGGGGGACCGTTTCTGCTCGCCGGGGCCCGCCTCCTGGCGGCCGGTGTCTTTGAAGCGTGCGGGTTCCCGCCGAGAGTGTCTCTTTTGACGACGGACCTGGTCATCTTCTTCCTGGCTTCGCTGTTGCTTTTCAGCTGCCTGAATGGGCGCTGCGTCTTTCCGGATTTCACGAGCATTGCAACGCCGTTCGAGACGTTCGCTGAGGCTCTCCGGACGGCGGGGCTGCACTGAAAAAAAGAAAAGGGGGTGGAAAAACTTTTCGGGTCTTCAACCTGACGCGCGGAACTGTGCTGGCGGAAAGCATCGAAATTGCCGGCGCTTTGTTCAAGCGCCTGCGCGGTCTCTTGGGAAGAAGCAGTATTCCTTCAGGCGAAGGTCTGCTTATCGTCCCCTGCCGGGCGGTCCACACCTGGTTCATGCGCTTTCCCATTGACGTTGTTTTTCTCGATGAGGATTTTGCGGTTGCCGGTGTCGTGGAAAATATGCCCCCCTTCCGGTTCTCCCCCTACGTGCGGAGAGCCCGAGCAGTTCTTGAACTTTCCGCAGGCACCGTGCGAGAGACGGGAACCCGAGCCGGAGACAAAATCAAACTGGAAAGGAGCTGATACAGTATTAACCAGGCCGCGAAAAACCCTGGTCTCGCTGCGATTTTAAGTTTTTTCATTGTCGGCCTCGGCCAGATCTACAACGGCCAGATAGGGAAGGGAATCGCTCTCATGGTCACCGCCGTAATATCTGGATTACTCTGTGCGATCTTAGTAGGTTTTATCCTGCTTCCTGTTGTCTGGATCTACGGGATCTGGGACGCCTACAAGACCGCTGAGAAGTTCAATCGGGGAGGTGGTGCAGCTGCCTGACGTGGCTGCTGTTGCCGCTCTTTTAGCGGGAGGAGCCGTTCTCCTTCCGTCGCTGGGCAAGGTCGCTCCTGCGAACAGGGTGCGGGTCTCCGAAGTTTTCTGCCGGACGGGGCTCAGGTTTTCGTCTCCTGAAGAGCAGGACCGGCTCGCAAAGAAGCTGGCCCAGGCTGGAATCAAGGAGAAGCCCGAGTGGTTCCTGGGCCTCAGGCTCTCCCTGGTCGGGGGCTTTCTGGTGCTCTTCATTCCCATGCTCCTGGTGGGCACCGACCTCTTCTGGCTGGTCCTGTTCGCTCCCCTGCTGTACCTTGCTCCCAACATCTGGCTCAACGGCAGGATCTCGAAGAGGAAGAGCGAGATCCGGCTCGCCCTGGCGGACTTCACCCTGTTCCTTTCGACAGCTCTCTCTGCCGGGTCTGACATACGGCTTGCTCTGTGGGAGGCAGCAGAAGGAGCGGGAGGGGCCCTGCGGGAGGAGGTGGAGCGCGCCCTTCTGGAAAGCAGCACCGGGAAAAGGCTTGCTGACGCCCTGGACGAAATGGCCGACAGGTGCGATGTGGATGAATTGAGGACGCTGGCGCGGGTTTTAAATCAGGCGCTACGCTATGGGAGCAGCCTTGCCGAGATTATGCGGGCGCATTCAGAGCAGATGAGAACGGTCCGGAGGTTCGAAATAATGGAAGCGGCCAACAAGCTGAGCGTGAAGCTGGTTTTACCGGTTCTCTTGTTCATTCTGGGGCCCTGTATGATCGCGTTGGGCTACCCGGCGCTGGTGGCTTTACTCAAAGCTTTCGATTGAGACTTTCGATTGAGAAAGGAGGTTTTCTGAACATGCTAGATGTCCTTAAAGACGAAAGAGGACAGTCTCTGTCTGAATACGGTCTGCTTCTCGCTCTGGTTGCGGTGGTTTGCATTGCTGCCCTGATCTTTTTGGGGGACAAGCTTGTCGAGAAGTTCCGCGGCGTGGGGCAGCAGATCGAGCAGGCGGCACCGAAGTAAGACGATGAAAAGGGTAAAGGTGTTCGGGAAAGGGAGCCTGAGTGCTCCCTTTTTCCTGGCTGCGTTAATTGTGCTCTTGACGACCAAGTATGGGCCTTTAACCCTGCCAGGTGCTGTCGTGGCCGCTGCCGGTGTCGGTTTTTCTCTCTTCGGCCTGAACCTCCCGGCCGCGGCTACGGGGACCCTTTCTGCAACAGTCAGCTTTGCCGCTCAGGCTACGGTGGGAATCTGCCCGAGCTGCACCCTGGCGGCCGTCTTTTTTGCGCTTGCCGGGGTCGTTTCGTCTCTGTGCCTGGTCAGGGATGGCAGGTCCGTCTGGGCGATCGCTCTTGCCCTTCCCCTGGTGTGCAGTTTATCCTTTTTCGGCTTCCGGCTTCACCCGAAACCTGCTGAGAAGATCGGAGCCGGCCTTCAGCCTCCTGCGCCTGTTTCGTCGTCCGTGCAGGGCAAAAGACAGGTGCAGGCGCAGGAGACCCTCCTTCTTTACTATTCTCCCTGGTGCGAATACTGCGACGAACCATTAAGAGCCTTCATTGAAAAGGACCCCGAAGGGAGAAGCTGGAAGCCGGTTGTTGTTCCCTACTCTTCTGAAGGAGAAAGGGAAGTCAGGGAGATGGGCTACAGGGGCGAGGTGCTGTCCGCTCCGGAATCGCCCGGCCGCGGTTTTCCCTGTCTCCGGCTTCCCGACGGGAGCGTGTTTGTTGGGAAGAAGAAAATACTCGATTTCCTGGAAAGGAGTGGTTTCTCATCAACATATCGCTGAAGAAAAACCTCCCGCTGGCGACATCCTTCGTCCTGGCGCTCGTAGCGGCGCTGCTCGTTTACGTTTCGCTTAAAGCAATGCAGCCTTCGGTTCCCGTTCTGGTGGCTGCCCGGAACCTTTCCGTTGGCGCAACCATCGGCGCGGGGGACCTTGCGGTCAGAAACGTTCCTCCATCCGTCGTTCCGGATTCTGCCGCCAGCAGAAGCGAGGCGGAAGGGAAAACGGTCGCTTTCGGCCCCATCCTTGCGGGGGAAATCATCAGAAAAGAGCACCTGGTTGCCTCCGGCTCGCTTCTCGCCGCGCTCCGGACATACGCTCCAGAGGGTTGGTCGGCGGTTGAGCTTCCTCCCGATACCGCAACGGGGATGGAGGGCCTGCGCCGCGGCGACAGGGTTGAGCTCTACGGTGAGGTTCCCTACGGGGAAAAGGGAACTGTCGTGGGCTTAATCGCCCGCGCCGTGATTCTTCAGACGCCGGAAGCAGCAAAGGAGGGTTCTAAGCAGTACGTCGTAGCCGTTCCGGCAAATTCTGCACCCGCGGTCGCGGAGGCGGTGGTGCGCAACAAAAAGCTCGCGGTCGTCCTGCCTTCAAAGGAGGAGAAGCCCGGTGAAGTTTCCGTTTCCGACAACTCCTGAGGAGGCGGGTGGGGGATTTGCGGCCGGTTTTCTCTCGCTGCTCCCGGGAGCGGGAGCAGCGACCCTCGCCTGCCTTGCCGCATTATCTATTGCGGAGTCGGGGAAGCGGGTTGCGTTGGTTGACTTCTCTCCTGCCGGGAAGGTCAGATCGTACATGGGACTGACGCCGGACGTCTGCCCTGCGAGCGTCCTGGACGCGGCGGGCGTGAGCGGGCCGGCCGAAATCCAGCGGGCAGGGGTCGTGCACCCGCGCTCCGTGTTCGTGATCCCCGGCGCCGCCAGACCCCTGGACGTGCCGCAGGTGGACAGCAGGCTCGTGTCCCGGACGCTGACCTACCTCCGCCGGGAGTTCGACTACGCCGTGGCGGTTCTCCCTCCGGTTTGGGGGGCCGGCTGGGCAGGGGCGATCATCTGCGACGTGATCTGCCTCGTCCTGAGGCCCGACCGGGCCGACCTCGACCGCTATCGGGATGAGGTCGAGCTCCTCTCCCGCCTGGGCTGCGGCGGCAGGGTGAAGATCGTCCTCAACCAGAGCAGGGCGCCGGGCGCTCTCCGGGACGAAGAGGTCAGGGAGGTCTTGAGGCCGGACTGCGTGCTGCCGTTCGACCCCGCGGTGCGCGCTATGTGCAACAGAAGGTATCTGGAAACAGGGCGTCTCAAAAAGCAAGTGCTGAGCCTTTTCGAAAGGGGGAACGGGAATTGAGCGAGCGCGACGTTGCTCTTCTGGGGATGTTTGCCGCCCGGGACGGGCTCATCAGCGCTGCGGTCGAGCCCTATTCGGAAGAACCTGACAAGGAAGAAATTATCTCTCCCGAGGTTTATTCTCAGCTTAAAGACCACGTTCAGGAAATCGTGCGCCAGCAGTTCCGGCTTGAGGAGACGGTGCGCTCCCGGGACCCCGTGGTCCGCTCGAAGTTTAAAGCTATCGCTCTCAACTGCATGCGGTACCTGGACATCCGCGTGGGCACTCCGGACGTGCCCGCCCTGGTCCAGCGCCTCTTCGACGACATCATGGGCTACGGCCCCCTGGAGAGGTACTTCTGGGATCCAGAAGTGACGGAGATTATCGTAAACAATACGAAGATTACCATTGAGAAAAACGGCATCGAGTTCGACGCCGAGGAGCAGTTCGAAAGCGTCGAGCAGGCGCGGGACGTAGTCCAGCGGATGATCGCCCCAACGGGGAAGCGGCTGGACTACGCCGAACCCGAGGTCAACGCCAGGCTCTTTGATGGTTCGCGCTTGATCGCCCAGATCGCTCCCATCGCCGTGGACGGGATCCTGGTCGCGATCCGCCGCTTCCGACAGGACCTCACTGTAGCCGAGCTTTTGAAAAACGGGGCGTTTTCCCGCGCCCTCCTGGACTTTTTGCGGGCGGCTGTCGTGAGCAGGCAGAACATCGTCGTCAGCGGGGGTACCGGAAGCGGGAAGACGACTCTGCTGAATGTTTTGGGCTCCTTTATTCCCGAGAGCGACCGCATCATCACCATCGAAGACCCCGCGGAGCTCCGGCTCCAGCACCCGAAGGTGCGCCGGCTCGAGGCCCGGCCGCCTAACATCGAGGGGAAGGGGGAGATTCCCATCCGCAGGCTGGTCAAAAGCGCTCTGCGGATGGCTCCAAAAAGAATCATCGTCGGGGAGTGCCGGGGCGCGGAGGCCTTCGATATGCTCCAGGCGATGAACACGGGGCACCTCGGGTCGCTCACGACGCTGCACGCCAACTCCGCGGCGGACTCCATCACGCGCCTCGTGGGGATGGTCCTGCAGACAGGGATGGACCTGAATGAGAGCGCAATTCTCAACATGATCGCCAGCGCCGTCGACCTGATCGTCCACGTTGAGATGGACAGGACCGGGCGTAGGCGGGTCGACCACGTGGTGGAGGTTGCTGGAATACGGAGAAACGAGGCGGGCGCCGTTTCCGGCGTGGAGCTCAACCCGCTCTGGGCGTTCAGCAGGGAGAAAAACGACTGGGTCTGGGTCGGCAGGAAGTTCCTCCGGAAGGAGAAGCTTGTGCGGGAGGGGGGCTGGAGGTGCTCGCTTTAGCCTGTCTTCTGGTTTTCCTTGCGGTCTACCTGTTTGCCTGGCACGTCTTGCGCCCGCGCGGGGTATCGCTCCAGGAGGAGTGGACGCTGGAGCACGCCAGGAGCACCTTCAGCCAGAAGCTCCTCCACGTGGTCCTCTGCGGCTTTGCCTGCGCCCTCGCCGCCTATGGAGTGACCGGACAGCTTCATTTCGCCGCTCTGGGCCTCTTTGGGGGGTACTTCGCGGCCAATGCCCTCATTCGGAGAAGGGAAAAGGCGCGGGAGGACGCGCTCCGCGCCCAGTACGGGCGAATTCTGACCGCTCTTGCCTCCGCCCTCCAGGGCGGGCTTGGGCTTTATCAGGCGCTGGAGGACATTACTCCCTCCCTCCCTGAGCCCGGCAGGAACATATTCGTTGAAATTCTTTCCCGCGCCCGGACGGGTTCCACCGTGCTTCAGGCCGTGAGGGATGTTGCCCGGGTCACTGGGTGGAGGGACCTGGACTCCCTGGCGATGGCGGTCAGGCTCTACGAAACCACCGGCTGCGACCTGGTGCAAGTGTTCAACTATTTGTCGGACGCCGTGAGGGAGCGCGAGAGCGACAGGAAGTACGTGAGCGCCGTGACCGCAGAAATCCGGACGACGGCCTCGATCCTGAGCGTTCTACCCTTTGTCTTGATCGGGGCCGCCCGGGTGCTTGCTCCGGAGTTCGCGAGCCCTTTGTTTACGACCACCGGGGGGAACCTGGTTGTGCTCTTCTGCGCCGGAATGGTGTTCCTGGGCAACAAGTTCATTAGAGGGATGGTGGAGAAAGCTGTCGGAGCTTGAAAAACTCTTCAACAAAAAGCTGTTCGTATGGGGCGGAATTTTCGCCCTGGGCGCGGCCTGCGGGGCGCTGGGGCACAAAGCGATTTTGCCTCACATGGTTTCCCTTATCGACGTGGGCCTCCGGGCGAGCGGTCGCCTTAGCGCGGGGAGCGGGGTAGAAGCCGCTCTGTTCATCTTTATGAAGAATCTCTCTGTCGTTTTCTTGTGCGCCCTGCTGGGGCGCGGCACGAGGGGGACCTTCCCTGCTCTTGTCTGCTTTATTAACGGGGGCATCCTGGGCTTTCTGGGCGCCGTAATGCGCGCCTACGGGGACGTTTCCTGGTGGAGGTACGTTGCTGCACTTTCACCGCACGGTGTCATCGAACTCGTGGCGGTCTTCGCGGCGTGCACCGTCGGGATGCTTAAAGCGCCGGTGAAGAAAAAACTCCGCCTGCTTGGAGCGCCGCTCGCCATGCTTGCTGTAGCGGCGTGCGTGGAAACGTGGATTTCGTCAGGATTGGCGAGCAGAATTCTTTGAGAGCAAAGCGCGGAATTTCCGCGCTTTTTCTTTTTTCAAGCAAACACCGGCAAAAGGGGGTTGGATTTTGCAGGTTTTCATCAACGCAGGGCCCGATAAAATCGAGTCCTTCGCGAAAGCTACGAACATTTCTTTTAAACCCTTAAGCGAAGCCAGGCCCGCCGGCGATGCCGTCGCGGTGGTGGTGCAGGGGGCATCGTTTAAAAACGACCTTTCGGTCTCCATCGGGCTCGGCGTTCCCATTGTCGTGGTCGCGGGAAGCGAGAGCGCCGGGGAATCTATCGAAAATGCCCTGAAGTTCGGAGTTCCCGAGCCCTGCATCCTGGTCAAGCGCGGCGGCAAGGTTTGCGGGCTGGACGGAAGGGAAATCGCTCCAGCAGTGGGGAGGGGAATCGGGATCAGGGCAGTGGTGAAGGCCGCGGAGCACGCCTTGAAGAACGGCCTCTATCCGGAGCCCCTCGTCTGGGTCGAAGAGGAAGAGCCTGCAGTCTTCCAGGAGCCGGAGCCGCCCGGTGAGGAGCGGCAGGAAATAAAGCTGCCCGAACCGCCCGCGAAGGAGGCCAGGCCGAAAGTCGTCCCGCTGGCGCGGGAGGCGGGCGTGGAGGCTCGGCTTGAGGGAATCCTGGAGATGGCAGAAAGAATCCTTGCGGTGTTCCGGTCCACGTCGGACGCGGAGAGCGGCCCGGTGGCGCGAGATCTGGCGGCCAGGCTTGACGGGGTGCACCTCGAGCTTTCGCCCAAGCCGTCTTCTTACGCTTTCTACGGGAAAACCCTGGAGGAGGCCTTGCGCTCAGGTAAATACCTGCACGCAAGCTCCAGCGCGTTTGCGGGCAACAGGTACGCGGGCGCGAAGTGGCTGATCGTCGAGATCGACGTGGAGATCATGCCCTCCCTGCCTGAGCTCGTGGACAGGATCTACAAGAGGGCGGAAAAGATAATCCACGCTGTAGGGGAGAAGGAAGGGCAGGCCGCGCTGAAGACCTGGCTGGAGTCCGGCTGGAAGCTGGAGGCCGTTGTCCCCAACCGCTCCGTGTTCGACTCCATCAAGCGTGCCTTCGGAAAGATCGTCTTCCCCGACGCCTCCGCCTTGATCGCCCAGTTCACGTCATAGACCCCACGCCTGAAGGCGGGGGCCTGCAGAAATCAGCAGCCCCATCCTTTCAGGCGAGAAAGCGGCATGAGTTGCCTTCGGGCACAACCATGCCGCGCTATGACCCGCCTCAGTGTGGGAGCCAACGAACCAGGCGCTCGAACCACGCTACGTTAAGGA
>JABLXW010000026.1 GCA_013177945.1 Bacillota bacterium | reverse complement strand
GGTAGGGGCTTCCGGCGCCGATATTTTTGGTGAAAGTCTTGCTGTTGGGGGAGGCGCGCCGGCTGGCGTCCGGGGTCGCGGAGCGCGGCTTCAGGGTTACCCTGGACCCTGGTGATAAGCCGGGTGCAGCGGTTTCAGACGTTGCCGCCTGTCAGTTCGCCCCGGATGGGATTCCCCTGATCGTCCTGGGCACCGGAACGGTGGCGGACTGGGCGGCCCGCCGGAAAAGACCGGACGCCTGCATCGTGGATGCCCCGGAAAAAGCGCTTGAAAAGCTCTCCGAACTTGTCAAGCCGGTCAGCGCGCCGGAGCGGAGGGCCGTAAAGAGAAGCGGAAGAGTTTTTGTGCTCACGTACTCAAACAAGGGCGGGGTGGGGAAGACCACCGCGGCGGTCAGTCTTGCCTTAACTCTTGCGGAAGGGGGCGTTCCAACCGTCCTCTGCGACTTTGACCTTGCTGCCCCCGATATTGCCTCATACTTCGATCTCAAGCCGAAGCAAGGGATTGAGAAGCTGGCGGAAGGTGTAGGCGCCAGATCGCTCCTCTTGGGAGTTTCGGGAGAACTCTACGTTCTGCCCGGCCCCGTGGGGACGGGCATTTCCTGCTTTACGGGGAAAGAGCTGGCGAGAGCGGTTGAAGAGCTTTTGGATGAGTTCCCCGTGGTGGTTGGAGACACTCCTCCTGCGCCCTGGGAGAAGGAGTTCCTGCACGGCATTTTCGCGTCAGCCGATCTTGTCTACGCGGTGGTGGACCAGTCGAAGTTCAGCGTCAGGGAAACCGAGACCTATGCCCCCACGCTTCTCCTGATGGGGGTCAGGCCGGAGGCGATCCGGATCATCGTGAACAGGTACAGCCCCAAGCTGGCCGCGCTGCACGAAATCGAGCGCGCTTTTTGTTCGGGATTCAAAAAAGGGGCGCGCTCTCTGCCGAAGGTGGTGGCTGTAATTCCCGAGGGGTGGGAGGAGCAGGTGAGAGCCGGCTACCGTGGAAGTGTCTTGCACAGAGAGGAGTGGCTGAAGCTGGCGAGAGAGGTAGCCGGGCTTGCAGGTTGCGCGCTGGAACCGGAGAGAAAAGAACACAAGCAAGGAGGGTTGCTTGGGTGGCTGAAAAGATAGCAGAAAAGATCAGGGAATTGGCCGAGCTGCTCGACGAAGAGCACATCGCCCGGGCGCTGGGGCTTCCCGTGGAGGTCGTGCGGGGCGTCCTCTCGGGAGAAGTCCCGGACGAGGCATTGGACGACTTCGACCCGAAGAAGCCCCCGGACGTGCGCCTGGTCGAGCGAAAAAAATTCGTGCGAACGAAAATTATCGGGGTTGCTTCCACCGGGGGCTGCGGGGCGACGACGTTGACGGCGGTTCTGGCTGTCCTTTCGGCGAAAAAATCCGGGCTCCCCGTGGCTGCCGTGGACTTAAACGAATTCGCTGGCCTGGGGCCCGCTCTGGGGCTGGATACGATGGGGGAGCAGGCGGCGTTCTACCCCGGCATTTCGTGGTGGAGCGGCGGGGATGTCGGCGACAGCGTCGTCCAGCACCCTGTACTGGAAAACCTCTCTCTCGTGCTGGGGGCTGCGACGGTTGAAAGGTGGCTGGAGCTGAAATTCGAATCCCTGCCCGTTTTGCTCAACAAACTGGCGGGAGCACAGGCTGCCGTCTGGGTAGACTGTCCGGCGTCTCCCGCTCTGCATGAAACGCTCTTTCCCTGCCTGGATGTTCTGCTTTTCGTGCTCCGGATGGACGCCCCTTCTCTGGCGTCTTTCTGCCGGACGCTGCCCCTTATAAAAAAACACGGCGCGGAAGAGAAGACTGCCGTTGTTCTGAACTTCGAGGGAGCCGCCGGAGGCCTCTCTGCCGGGGAGTGCCGCAGGGTGCTCAGGAAGTTCACGGAGGTTCCAGCGATTGCCGTTCTTCCCGAGGACCTCGAGGTGAAGGATGCCCTCAGGGCGGGCCGCTGCTTGGCGCTGGACAGCCCGCGGTCGCCTTTTGTGCTGGGCGCGGAGGGGGTCCTCAGCGCCTTGTGGCCGGAGGCTTCCCCGGCCAAAAAGAGGCGTGGCTTCCTGGCCGCGCTCTTCGGGGGGTAATTTAAATTTGATCCAGACTTACAAGGTGATCTGCGCGCGCCCGGATCTCTGGAGCGTAGCGAACGCCATGCGGACCTGGGACGAGGGGCTGTTTCGGCACTCTGTTTCAGTCGCCGATCTTGCGGTTCTGGTCGCAAGGGAACTGGGGTTTTCCGAGAGAGAAGTTGGAGCCGTCCAGCTGGGGGGTTTTCTCCACGACTTTGGGAAAACTACCTGGCCGAAGTGCCTGATCTCGAAGCAAGAGCTGAGTTCTGACGATATTAAAATCGTTCAGGTACACCCTCTCACAGGCGCGGCCCTTGTGAAAGAACATCTTCCCAGTATCGAAGAACTGGTGCTCAGAATAATCGAAGAGCACCACGAAAAGCCGGACGGGACGGGATACCCCAGGGCCCTTAAGGAAATCGGTCCGTTGAGCAGGGTTGTTTCGGCGGTCGAGTGCTTCGTTGCCCTGACCGAGGAAAGGCCGTACAGAAGCAGGACATATACCCCCGGAGAAGCTGTGGAGATTGCTCTTTCGGGTGGGTTTGACAGTAAAACCCTTGGTGTGGTGTTAAAGCTACTCAAAAAGAAAGAGGAAGGGGTGGTCGGTATTGTTGGCGCATAAACTGTTTATTTTCTTTGGCTGCCTCATCCCGGCCCTGATCTGCGCCGTGACCGACTTCAAGACACACCTCATCCCGAACAAAATCACGCTTCCGATGCTGGCGGCGGGGTTTGTTTACGCGGTTGCCGCGAAAAACCTTCCGGACGCCTTGCTGGGGTTCGCTTTTGCCGGCGGAGTGCTCCTTGTCTGCGCCCTGATGGGCGGGGCGGGCGGGGGAGACTTGAAGCTTGCCGCCGCGCTCGGCGCGTGGTTCGGATTCCGGAACGCGCTCTGGATTCTCCTCATCGGGAGCTTCATCGGGGTCGTGTGGGGTTCCTGGAACCTGGCGAAGCAGGGCAGGCTGAAGGCCCGGATGCTCCTGTTTTTCAGGGGTCTCTTTTTGGAGGCCGTCTACGGGATGAAGGGTGCGATGATTCTTCCGAAGCTTCCGGAAGACCCGGAGGCCCCGGTGCCACCTGAAGCCGTTCCTTTTGGAACCTGCCTGGCGGCGGCGGCCTGGGCGGTGTGGGGAGCTTTGTTCTTTTAGAGTTGCCTGCAACTTCAATGAGAAGGAGGTGTTTTCTGTTTGAGGTTCTTTAACATCAGACGCAGCTGGCCGACCCTTGCCGCGATCGTCATCGGCATCTCCGTGGCCCTAGTCGCCGCCTACCAGCTGCACCGGTACACGAGCACCCATAAGGAGATGGTCCGCGTGCCGGTCCCGGTCAGGGATATTCCGCCCTATACTGTAATCAGCTCCGCCGACATCGGCTGGCGGGCAGTAGTCAAAGGGGGCGAGGAGCCGGGCGCGGTCAGGGACCCGTCCGAGGCCGTGGGCAAGCTCGCTTTAAGCACACTTTATCAGCATGAGCAAATCAAAAAAGAGCGGCTTGCTGACGCGAGGCTTGTCAAGGACAAGCAGATAGTTTCCATTAACATCGACGTTGCCCGGAGTGTTGGAGGCTCGCTCCGGGCAGGGGACCTGGTGGACGTATGGTGGATTCCCACCGAAAGCTCCATGCAGACGCCCGGAGTAGGGTGGATTAAGGCGGCCACTAATGCCGTTGTCCTCGATGTTCGGGACAGCGCCGGAAAGTCCGTTTTGATTCAGCAGGCCGGGGTTATCCAGCAGGCCCTCGCCGGAGGCATGGGCGCTCCCGCGACGCCACCTGCAGTGGTAATTCTTGCCGTTGACAGTAAAGATGTTTCGCGGGTTATCGGGGGAGCATCTCCGAAATCTCAAAACATTGTCCTGTCAAAGAAGTTCGTTCCGACAGCGGACCAGGTCCAGTTACAAGAAAGCTCTCAAAATCTAAGTGAGCAGGGAGGGGAAACCGGTGCTGCGACTGGCGCCGAAAAAACAGGAAAGTCCAGGTAGACAGGAAAAGGGTAGACAAGAAAAGGTCGGCAGAGTAGACATCAAGCGAGCGACCCGGATCATCCAGGAGGTTATCCAGGAGCCTGCCGAGCTGGGAGAAGAAGAGGCACTCCAAAACAAGGAAATCCTCGAAAATGCGATGGCCGGCGTTCCCGGAGCTAACGAGCGCGCTGTAAAAGCGATAGCCAGCACATTGGAGCGTTTAGGAGTCGAAGTAGAGGAGATGAACCTCCGTCAAGCAGCCTATGAAATTTACAAGTATGCCTGGGGTCTGGGGCCAATCGAAGACCTCTACCACGATCCTTCTATTAACGAAATCCGCGTTAACGCTCCAGACCGGGTATACGTTTTGAAAAACATCCGAAACGAAAAAACGGAAGTTCGCTTTAGAGACGATGAACACGTAATGAAAATCATAACAAGAATCACCCTTCACGACCGGGGAGTTGCGCTCAACCGCTCAAATCCCACGATTGAGTCAATGAGGAAAGACGGAACCAGGATTACAGCAACCTGCCCTCCGGTTACCGAACACGTGACCCTTGTACTGAGGAAGCCCTTTGCCCGGGTGGTTACCCCCGAAGAGCTGGTAAGGCTCGGAACTCTAGACGAAAGAACCTGGCTTGTGTTAGAGACTTTGGTTGCGGGGAGGGCGAACGTCATCATAGCCGGGGGAACCGGAAGCGGAAAGACGACTCTCCTGCGGACTCTCTTTTCGGCTACACCCCCCAACGCCAGGGCGGTTGTGCTGGAGACGGACCGCGAGCTGTTCCTTGCGAAGATGTTTCCGGACCGTGACATCATAGAGATGGAAGAGCACCCCGAAGCCGGGCGGACCCTCGGCGGGCTATTCAAAATCGTTCTCCGCTACTCACCCAACCTTATCATTGTCGGAGAGTTTCGCGCCGCAGGTGAGGCGAAGGAAGCCGTGCGTGCCTGCATTCGGGGGCACGACGGATCTTTGGTTACTGCCCACTTCGGTTCTCCTAAGGAGGCTATTGAGGGCACCGGAAAGCTTCTCCTCGAAGAGGGCATGAATCTTCCTTTGGAAGTAGCGGTATCGTTTGTTGCATCGGCTTACCACGTAGTTGTTCAGATGTTCGGAGATTCTACAAAGGGCGTCATCAAAGTGGAGAGCGTCACCGAGGTTTGTCCGAACGGCTCCAAAATCGAGTACCGCGACCTCGTGCGCTGGGTTCCGAAGGGAGACGACTACTTCGAGGGTAGCTGGAAAGTGTGTAGCCCCCCCAGCCCGAGGCTTCTGGAGAGACTGAGAAGACACCTCCCTGTTTCAAAACTCAGGAGGCTCGGATGGTAGCCTGGCTTGCGGTCTTTGGGGTAGGAGTGTTTGCTGTCGTCTTTTCTGTCGCACATGCGCTCTTAAAAAACGCGGGGAAGCAGGACTGGAGGCAAAAGCTGGCAAGGCTTTCCTCCGTCCGGATGGTCGAGCTCTCCCATTCTCTCCAGAAGTGGGTGCTGCGGGCGGAGAAAGAGCTGGGAGGATTTAAATTCGTTCGCAGGGGGCCCGCGTTCCTCCTGCTCGCGCTGGTTTTCTCGGTTGTGGGTTTTCTCTATGGCACGCTGGCGTTGCGCAATCCGGCAGCGGGGGTGGTCCTGGCTGCAGCGGGGGTAATCTTTCCTGAACAAGTTTTCTTTTACCGGGAGAAGGCTTTCAGGGAGAAGCTCATCGAGCAGATGGGCGCGGCGGTGCGCGTGTTTGCCGCTGAATACGCGGAAACTCCGCACCCCGTCAAGGCCCTGGGGGCGGCGGCCCGCAGGCTTCCCGACCCCATCGGAGGGATCCTGAGAGAAGCAGAAAAAGGGCTGCTCCTGGGCAAAGACAGGGACGACGTCCTGACCAAGCTTGCCAGGGACCTCGACTTCGAGTACGGCAGGCTTTTTGTTCAGTTGTTCCGGCTCTCTTTTGAAGACGAAGCTGTGAAGCCCCTGTTCTCCCGGCTCGCGGCGAGAATATCCGGCCAGCAGGAACTCATCCGAAAGAGCCGGGTGGAAGTGACGGCTGACCGCATAATGTCGCTTGCGCTCAACCTTGCGGTTGTTCCGGTCTATTTTCTCATGCAAAAGGTTGTCCCTGAAGCACGCTCATTTTTCCTCGAAACAGCCGCCGGGCGCGGAATCGTCGTCTGCTGCCTCGTCTCTGCGGTTGCCGGGGCGCTTCTCGACAGGATGGTGAACAGGGGGGATACGGGTGATTGAAACTGTTTATTTAGGAATGTTTGCGGCAGGGGTTTCTCTTGCCCTGATACCCCTGTTAAGCCTTGTATTTTCCCGCGTCTCTGGAAGGACAGTGGCGTGGAGTCTCGGGTGGAAACAGTGGAGACCGCAGCTGCGGGGTGCTTCCGGAAAATTCAACTTAAAGCGCGCGGGGGAGCACGGGGAAGGGGTTGTTCTCTTGGGGGGACTGCTTGCCGGTTTCCTTTTTGGTCTTCTTATTTCCGGATTTACCGTCTCGGCGCGCGGGGTGCCGCTGATTACCGGGGGTCTGGGAGCCGGGGCCGCGTGGTTCCTCCGGAGGAATTTTAAGGAAACCGTGAAGATGAAAAAACTGCGGGAGGTTGCCGCTCTCTACGAGTCGGTGGTTTTCTACACGAAGGCGGGTTACACCATCCAGCAGTCCCTCCGCCTGGGGGCGGTCATTACTCCGACGATCCGGCCCGCTGTGGAGAGGTGTCTGGCCATGTGGCCCTCCGGTCCCATGAGAGCATTGGAAAAATTTGCAGAGGAGGTGGATGTACCAGAAGCAGCGACGCTTTCGACTGTTCTGATGCACGCCGAGGAATCGGGCATGGGGTATGGACGCGGCGCGATAGAGGAAGAATCCAGGGCGCTTGAGGCGCTGAGGCAGACGCTTGCCGAATTGAAGATAGTAAGCAAGCCGCTTTACTACTGCATTTATCGCGCACTGCCCCTGGCCGCAATTGCCGGAATGGTGGTTGGCCCGCTCGTGTGGAGGCTCATAAAGGTCATGGGACAGTATTTTGGATTTTTAACATGAAGGGAGGAAGAGTTAAATGCTGAAGTTTATGAAAAGGCTTTTGAAGGACGAGCGCGGAATCACGACAGTTGAAATGATAATTGCAGCCGGAATTCTGGCCGCAATCGCAATCGGTGCGTACACCACACTCAGGCCTCATGTCATAAATTCAGCAAACACAATCGGAACCAAATTAAATACCGCTGTAGGAAGCAACAATCCCGCCTGGTAAGAGATGCGATGTGGAGCGAGAAGGGGAGCGAAGAGCTCCCTTTTTCTATTTACAGGAGGT
>JABLXW010000025.1 GCA_013177945.1 Bacillota bacterium | reverse complement strand
CAGTCAAGGGTGGTGGTAATCGGCCTGGGAGCGCTGGGAAGCAACATTGCGAATATTCTCGCCAGGGCCGGGGTGGGTTCCCTTTGCCTGGTGGACAGGGATTTTGTCGACTGGACCAATCTCCAGAGACAGGGGCTTTACGAAGAGGAGGACGCCGCAAACTCCCTGCCGAAAGCGGTTGCGGCTAAAAACCGGCTGGCACGGATAAATTCGGAGGTTGATTACGAGGTTGTCGTTGATGACGTAAATTCCGGGAACGTCGAAAAGATTATTTCGGGCGCCACGGTGGTGCTCGACGGGCTTGACAACTTCTACACAAGGGCGCTGATTAATGAGGCCTGTGTAAAAATGGGGATACCCTGGATCTACGGCGGCTGTATAGCCACGTATGGCAGTACAGCCACCTTCGTCCCGGGGATCACCCCCTGTTTCAACTGCCTCTTTCCCGGGGTGTCGGGGCACACCTCGCCGTTTACCTGCGACACTGTCGGAGTGTTGGGTCCGATCGCTTTTATGGTTGCGGCCTGGGAAGCCTCGGAGGCTTTGAAGATACTGGTTGGGAAGAAAGATCAGGTGTCGCGCGGCCTGACCTTCATCGAGCTCTGGCATAACAGCGTTACCATCGCTCCGGTGGAACGGCTGCAGGGGTGTCCTGTCTGCGAAAAAAAAGAGTTCACTCTGTTGAACCGCTCGGGCGACCTGATGACCACATCCCTCTGCGGGCGGAAAGCGGTTCAGGTGGTGCCGGCAGGGAGCACCAAAATTAACTTCGAGCTGACCCTGGAGACGCTGAGCAAGATCTTCCGAGTGGAGCATAATGCCTACCTGCTGAGGTTTCGCTGTGGGGAATATGAAATTGTTCTTTTCCGTGACGGCAGGGCGATTGTTTTCGGAACCGAAGATCCCCAGGTGGCCAGGAGTCTTTACGGGAGATACATAGGAGGGTAACCGGAGTGGACGGCCCATTCGTATATCTCGACAATGCTGCCACCACGTGGCCGAAGCCGGAATCTGTTTATAAAGCGGTGGACGAAACGCTGCGGAAGTTCGGGGCCAATCCCGGCCGTTCCTCGCACCATATGTCCCAGCAGGCCGAGCGGATCATTGCGGACGCCAGGCATGCAGTAGCGAGGTTCTTCAACGCCCCTTCCCCCGAGCACGTGGTCTTTACCCTCAACTGCACCGACTCCCTCAACATTGCCCTGAAGGGGCTGATAAAACCCGGGGACAGGGTGGTTACCGGCCCTTACGAGCATAACTCGGTGATGCGGCCGCTCCGCACCCTGCAGCGTTCGGGGGTGTCCGTGGCGGTGGCCCGGGGAACCGCCGATTTTCAGATCGATCTCGATCACTTCCGGGAGTTATGTCAAGGCGGCATCGACTTTGCCGTAATTTCGCACGCATCGAACGTAACCGGATGTCTCTCACCGGTGCGGGAAATCGCCCGGATCGTGCACGAGCGGGGCGGTATCCTGATTCTGGATGCCGCTCAAAGCGCCGGAGTGGTTGAAGTGGATATGGAGAGGCTGGGGATCGATATACTTGCTGCCCCGGGACATAAAGGCCTGTTGGGCCCCATGGGAGTGGGGATTTTGATCCTCGGGAGGGATATCCCCGTCGATCCCTTCCGGGAGGGGGGAACGGGCATCAAGTCTGAAGGCGATTACCAGCCGGAGGAATTACCGTGGCGCCTGGAGGGGGGAACCGCCAATCTCCCGGGAATCGCCGGGCTGCTCGCCGGCATCCGCTTTATTGAGTCGGTGGGGATTGACTCCATCGCAAGCCATGAAGCCGAACTTGCCCGGCAGCTGGTGGAAGGCTTAAAGGGAGTGGACGGGGTGCGGCTGTTCTGTGATCCCTTTGGGCCGAAAACCGGTGTTGTTTCCTTCACCCTGGATGCAATGGACGTCGCCCTTGCGGGAACGATTCTTGATCAGGCTTTCAAGATCGGGGTGCGTACCGGACTCCACTGCGCTCCGGCGGCCCATAAAACGCTGGGAACGTTTCCGGCGGGTACGCTGCGGGCGAGTTTCGGCTATTTCAACGATGAAAGCCATGTGGAGCGGCTTGTCACCGCCGTAAGGCAGCTTTCAAAAACCGGTTAGGATAATAAACCCGGTTAGGCCCCCAGACCCGATTTCTCCGTAAATAATATTTTACCGGTTCTTCTCCAGGTTTACCGGGTGTTGCCCGGCATTCTTTTTTTATTTTTAACATATTTCCTTCTCGGAAAGTGGTGATCGCTTGTTAATCCTGGGAATCAACGGGAGCCGGCCCGGTATGGCTACCGCGTAACACGGCAAACGGGCAAGCCATCTTCGCCTTACGACAACCCGGCAGGGGGATGCCGTGGGGAGACTATCGCCTTCTACCCTAACAAGCAGATCACCACCGGCGAGGAGGGATCCAGGTAATTTTCTCCAATTCCGTCTGGAAAACAGTTTGGAAATTTCTGCGGCGGGTCCGGCTGGCGGGGTTGACAGTCGAGCAAGAGATCCAATATAATTATCCCAAATATTCGTCGGGTGAAATCAAACAGGCAAAGACGAGGAACGGGAAGAGTAAGTACCGGCTCCCCCAGAGAGGAACCGCCGGCGGCTGGAAGCGGTTCTGGTCAAGCGGTACCGAAAGTGCGCCCGGGAGTTGTGGCGCCGAAAACCGGTAGGCGCCAACGGTTCGACCGTTAGCAGTTTCAAGAGGGGTATCTTGCCCAAGCAGAGTGGAACCGCGGAAGGGATCCTTTCGTCTCTGGGAGGCGAAAGGATTTTTTAGTTTCAAGGCAGAATTTTGAGGAGGGGGAGATGTGGGGTTCTTACGGCGGATTAAAAGGGATATCCAGGTCATTTTCGAGCGCGACCCGGCGGCGAAAAGCGTTTGGGAGGTCATCCTGTGTTACCCTGGTTTTCATGCCCTTTTGCTGCACCGGATTGCCCACTGGCTCTACCGGAAGAACCTGGTTCTGCTTCCTCGCTTGATCTCTCAGTTCAACAGATTCCTGACCGGCATCGAAATCCATCCGGGCGCTAAAATCGGTGAAGGTCTTTTCATCGATCACGGGATGGGTGTGGTGATCGGGGAGACTGCCGAAATTGGCGATAATGTGACGATATACCAGGGGGTTACGCTGGGGGGAACCGGCAAGGAAAAAGGGAAGCGCCACCCCACCATCGGCAACAACGTGGTGATCAGCGCCGGAGCAAAGGTGCTTGGCTCCCTTACGGTGGGAGATAACGTGAAAATTGGCGCCGGTTCGGTGGTGCTCAGGAACGTACCGCCCAACTGCACTGTGGTAGGAGTTCCGGGAAAGGTTGTGGTTCGGGACGGGCGGAAAGTTGCGGACGCCCAGCCTGATGCCATCGACCTCCAGCACCACCTCCTGCCCGACCCTGTAGGGGAAATGATCCTCTGCCTGCAGCGAAAAATTGCCCGCCTGGAAAACCGGATCGAAGAACTGGAGGCGAAAATCCATGAGTCTCAGGGTCTACAACACGCTCACTAAGCAAAAGGAGGATTTTATTCCGGCATCGCCGCACCAGGTTAAGATGTACGTGTGCGGCCCCACTACCTACGACTTTATCCATCTCGGAAATGCCCGCGCCCTGGTTGTCTTCGATACCATCAGGCGGTATCTGGAGTACAAGGGCTACCGCGTTTTGTATGTCCAGAATTTCACCGACATCGACGATAAGATCATTGCCCGCGCAGCTGAGGAAAATGAAGATGCGCTGGAGCTTGCGAACCGGTACATCAGGGAGTATTATCGGGATGCAGATGCCTTGAGGGTTCTGCGCGCCGATGTCCACCCCAGGGCGAGCGAGCACATCGCCGAGATGATTCAAATGGTGGAACGCCTCCTGGAAAAGGGAATGGCCTACCAGGTGGATGGCGACGTTTATTTTAGCATCCGCCAGTTTCCGGGATACGGGAAGCTTTCCGGGCGGACGCTGGAGGAGATGCGGGCCGGGGCGCGGGTTGAGGTGGACGCGCGCAAGCGCGATCCGCTGGATTTTGTCCTCTGGAAGGCCGCAAAACCGGGGGAGCCGGCCTGGGAAAGCCCCTGGGGCAGGGGAAGGCCCGGGTGGCACCTGGAATGTTCGGCGATGTCTTTAAAGTACCTGGGCTTCGGCTTCGATATCCACGGGGGTGGAAGCGACCTGATTTTTCCCCACCATGAAAACGAGATCGCCCAGGCCGAGGCCTATGCAGGCGCTGCCCCATTTGCCCGCTACTGGATTCACAACGGCTTTGTTACCGTTAACGAAGAAAAGATGTCAAAGTCGCTGAGGAACTTTTTTATCGTGAGGGACCTCCTGCAGGAGTGGCCCCCTGAAATCGTGAGGTTTTTTCTCCTTTCAACCCACTACCGGAGCCCCCTTGACTTCAACCTGGAGCAGCTGGAGCAGGCGCGCCGGAGCTACAGCAGGCTCCGCAACACCCTGGAACTCTTGGAAGAAGTAACGGGGAAGCAGGAGGTGGTTCCCGCAGGGAGGCTCTCCCGGGAGGCGGTTGCCTTTCGGAGCCAGATTGTGGCGCGGGTCGAGGAGTTCGAAACGGCCATGGATGACGACTTCAACACCGCCCTTGCGCTGGCCGCGCTTCACAACCTGGGACGGGATGTGAACGGTTTTATCAACCGGGAGGATTTCAACCCGACCCCTGCTGTGATCCACGTCCTCGTCCGGGTCCGCCAGTATTTTATCCGGCTGCTGGACCTGCTCGGTCTTGTGCCTGGGGAAAGCAGGGAACTGGGCAGCGAATACTATCCCGCACTCAAGGAGGCGGCAGTTGGGGTTCTTCCGGAGCCCTTGCCTGCGACGCCGCAGGAGCTTCTGGCGGAGCTTTTAAAGGCGCGTGAAGAAGCGCGCCGCCAGAAAAACTACCAGGCGGCCGATGCCCTCCGGGAGACCCTGCGGAAGATCGGAATCATCCTCGAGGATACGCCCCGGGGTGTCCGCTGGCGCCTCGTTTAGGGGGAGCCTGAGCTGGAGATGCAGGTGGAAGGTATGAAAGTCGAGTTATTGAGTTACACCCCGGAACCTGAAGCTACCGTAGCCGCCGCGGCGCGCCTCTGCTACACCGCGCGGGGCGCCGCGGAATTAAAGGAAAATTTGAGTCGTGCCGAAGTTGTCTCCCTGCTCCGGAAGCTGGTTGCGGTTGGCCACCTTTCCCCTGCCGAGCATGCCAGCTTCACTTTTGCCATCGAGGGCGTCAGCAGGGCTCTTTCCCACCAGCTGGTACGCCACCGGATTGCTTCTTATTCCCAGAAGTCCCAGCGCTACGTGGATGAGCAGAATTTTTCGTATATCGTTCCTCCCACAATTGCTGCCGACCCGGAAGCCCTTGCCCTGTTCCGGGCAAAGATGGAGGAAATCCAGGCCGCTTACCGGGAGCTGGCAAAAAAAGTGCCCCGCGAGGATGCCCGCTACCTGCTTCCCAATGCCGTCGAGACAAAGCTGGTCTGCACCTTCAACGCCCGTTCCCTGTTTAATTTTTTCCGCCTCCGGTGCTGCATGCGCGCCCAGTGGGAAATCCGCGCCCTGGCGCTGAAGATGCGGGAGGAGGTGCGCCGGGTGGCGCCGGTGCTCTTTGCCCTTGCCGGCCCCTCGTGCGAGACTGAAGGGATCTGCTGGGAGGGGGAATTTTCCTGCGGAAGGGCTCGGGAAGTCCGGTGCCGGGAGGTTCCAGATGATGGAAGAGACGATCTGGGGACGTAACCCGGTTCTGGAGGCGTTAAAAGCAGGCCGCCCCTTAAATAAAATTCTCGTCGCGCGCGGAAGCCGCGGGAATGTTCGGGAGATCGTTGCGGAGGCGCGCCGCCAGGGAGTTCCGGTGCAAACCGTTGAGCGGCAGGTTTTAGATTTCCTGACAAAGGGCGGCGTGCACCAGGGGGTGGCGGCTTACTCCAGCCCGAGACCCTACGCTGCCGTAGAGGAGATCCTTGCGCGGGCTGCAGCCCTGGGGGAGGATCCCCTCGTCCTGATCCTTGCCGGATGGGAGGACCCCCGGAACTTTGGGGCGGTCCTCCGCAGCGCCGAGGCTGCCGGAGTGCACGGCGTTGTTATCCCTGCCCGGAGGGCCGTGCCGCTGACCGGTGCTGCGGCGAAGGCTTCGGCAGGAGCCCTCGAACATCTCCTCATCAGCAGGGTGGTTAACTTGAAGCAGAGCATTTCCGATTTGAAAGATGCCGGCCTCTGGGTGTTTGGCGCCGACCCCGGGGCCAGTCTAAACTGTTACGAGGCAGATTTAACCGGCCCCCTTGCCCTTGTTGTCGGAGGGGAGGGAAAAGGTTTGGGCCCCTCGCTTTTGAAGGTTTGCGACTGCCTGGTCCGGATCCCCATGCGGGGGAAGGTCTCGTCTCTGAATGCAGCGGTGGCAGGATCGATTCTCCTTTACGAAATCCTGCGCCAGCGGACCGCGAAGAAACCTGTTTGAAAGGGAAGGGCGTTTCATCCTGGAGGGCACTCTTTTAGTGGACGGTTATAATATTTTAAATGCCTGGCCTGAACTGGCTCTCCTGAAGGAGGAGGACCTCGCCCACGCGCGCGAGCGGCTGGTCACGATTTTGAGCGAGTTTCACGCCCTCTCGGGAATCCGGGTAATTCTGGTTTTTGATGCCCATCAGGTGGAGGGGGGAACGGAGAGGCGGGAAGAATGCGAAGGGATTGAAGTAATTTTCACCAGGGAAGGGGAAACCGCCGACCAGTGGATCGAGAGGTTCGTTGCCCAGCGCAGGATTCACCCGCAGCGCGAGGCCCTTCCTCTTTTTGTGGCCACCTCCGACTGGCTTGAGCAGCGGATTGTCTCCGCCCAGGGCGCCTGCCGCATTACTCCTTCCGAGCTTCGCCGGGAAATCCAGAGGCTGAAAAAGGAAAGAAAAGAACTTTTGCGTGAATCCTTTGACTGCGTTCCCCTGGACAACCATTTGCCGGAGCAAATGAAAAGGATTTTTGAGGGCTGGCGCCGCCGAAAATTTAAGGAATAGGAATGCAGTATACCTTGACTTTAACCTGAAGTTTTCGTATAATTGGTCTTGGTATTGCGGACAAGCCAAAATCAGAGTGTTCCCACAAAGTAAAGTCTGCCGTCAACGCCTCCATTTTTTTTCTTAGAAAGATAATGGACAGGCGATTTTATTTGGCTTGGAAGCTTGTGAAGAATTTCTTGTGGTTTTTCAAAATTTTAAAAACTGAATAAGGGCCCATGTACACACCTTGAAATCTCTCACGGAGGCGATGTTCGGAATGGGTAATCTCGCGCAGCGAGAGACATGTGACATGTACCAGTTTATGGCAGACGAAGATGTAGTAGAACTTGCCAAAGATGGAGATGACGTCGCCCTAGAGCACCTGATTAACAAGTATAAAAATTTCGTCCGGGCAAAAGCAAAATCATACTTTTTAATTGGTGCTGACCGAGAGGATATCATTCAGGAGGGGATGATCGGGCTTTATAAGGCGATTCGGGACTTCCGGTGCGATAAGCTTTCTTCATTCCGGGCCTTTGCAGAACTCTGCATCACGCGGCAGATTATTACGGCCATCAAAACGGCAACCCGCCAGAAGCACATACCTCTTAACTCCTATGTTTCCCTGAATAAACCCATTTACGATGAAGACTCAGACCGGACATTGCTTGATGTGATTTCCGGCTCAAAGGTAAGCGATCCGGAAGAACTCATCATCAGCCGTGAGGAATTCGATGACATTGAAGAAAAGATGGGAGAAATCTTAACTTCTCTGGAGTGGAAAGTGTTGATGTCGTATCTTGAGGGGAAATCGTACCAGGAGATGGCCTCGGACTTAAAAAGGCATGTGAAGTCGATCGATAACGCCCTCCAGCGGGTGAAGCGGAAGCTGGAACGTTATCTGGAAAGGCGCGAACACTAGATCGAGCAGGGAAACAGGTTAGTCCTGGTTCGCAGCCAGAAGAAAGCAAATCTATTGTGAGAGCAAAAACCCCGAGCGACTTGATCTGCCGGGGATTCCTTTGTATAATAGAAGGTGCTGAAACTTCCTTCATGCCGGCGTAGCTCAACAGGTAGAGCGGCTGACTTGTAATCAGCAGGTTTAGGGGTTCGAGTCCCCTCGTCGGCTCCATAATGATCACTCCATAATAGCCAATATTACAAACGTGGAGGGGTTCCCGAGTGGTCAAAGGGAGCAGACTGTAAATCTGCCGGCGCAGCCTTCGCAGGTTCGAATCCTGCCCCCTCCACCATACCGCGGGGTGGAGCAGTTGGTAGCTCGTCGGGCTCATAACCCGAAGGTTGCCGGTTCGAATCCGGTCCCCGCAACCATGCCCACATAGCTCAGTAGGTAGAGCGTCGCCTTGGTAAGGCGGAGGTCACCGGTTCAATCCCGGTTGTGGGCTCCAGCGATAAACCTAAGTCCCGCAAACTTTTGCGGGACTTAATTTTTTGCCGGGGGCCACATAAACATTCACTTGGGGACAATTTGGGGGCAGCTCACGGTGTTCCCCTGCACTTAGTCAGGATGCTGTCCATTTTATCGGCGGCATCCCCATCGGCACTCTTCAGGGCTTTGGCGTAGATGTTGATGGGGCAGGACTTGTGGTGCTTTTTTAATCCTGCGCGGGATGCTGCGGCAGGAAAAAGTTTCATATTGGCGAATAGTACAACGCGGCAGCCGCACCGGTGCCGGGCGGTGGGGCCGCGAAGCAGGCCAGCAGTACAAACTATACAGGCAGCGCCCGGTCGAAGGTCTTCCACCTTCCCGCCTGCGAGTGCTTCCCGCCTGCGAGTGGGCGCAGAAGATAGCGCCGCAGAACCGGGTGGAGTTTAAGACCGGGGAAGAGGCCCTGAGTACCGGGTACAGGCCGGGCAAGGTGTACGGGCCGTAAAGGGAGGCGATGAGAAGGATGAGAAAACCTGCCATTTTGCTTGTTGTAGCAATAGTAGCAATAGCAATGCTTTTTATTTTTGTTTCTCCTGCTCGGGCCGGTGGTGGAAATACTGCAGTTTTCACAATAGGCAAAAACTCGTATTTGCTGAACGGTAATACTGTTGTCATGGATGTTGCTCCGTACATTAAAGAAGGGAGAACATTCCTGCCCCTGCGGTTTGCGGCAAACGTGGCAGGTGTAGCTGACGACAACGTCCTGTGGGATGCCACAACTGGTAAAGTCACTGTTATTAAGGGTGATCGTGTTGTTCAGTTTACCATAGGCAGCAATATAATGCTGCTGAACGGTGCAGCTGTAACCATGGATGTTGTTCCTGAAATCGTTACAGGCCGGATCATGCTGCCGATCCGCTGGCTGGCAGATGCTCTTGGCGTGGCCATAGAATGGGATCCTGCATCTCAAACTGTTGTGGTTAGAGTTCCTGACGAAACAGGCAAGACGGGGTCACTTCCGGCCGGCAATAAACAGGAAGGGGCGCTTGAGGAGCCTGCTGCGAACTATAAGGCAATTGTAAAAGAGTACAGGTGGCACGATAAGCAGGGCAACGAATGGACGTGGCGGGTGCCCATTCCGGAAGAGATGTACCGGTATTACGGAAGCCAGCCCAGGATCCACGAACGCGTTTTGAAAGAGTACCTGGAGCGGCTCAACAACCTGAAGCAGCAAGCGGAAGAGCTTAAGCGTTACATGGATTTCTGGTATCAACAGTGCAGGATTTTGCCAGGTGATTCTTACTACGAAGCCTGGCGAAAATACCAGGCGTATATGAGCGCATATTATGAAGCTCAACGCGATCTAGACCGGATCTGGTCGGAATACCTGGAACTGCAGCGATTGTACCGGGAAGCGGAGTACCGGCGGATGCTTGACGGATATGTGCCTTACGTGACGGAAGAGAAAAACAGCGAACTGGTGAGAACCCTGGCCGGAGCAATTGCCGAAAAAGCGCCCCGGACTCCCAGAGAGAGAATAGAGTTTGCGGCGGCGTTCGTCCAGGAAGCAATACCCTACGTAAGCGAAAAAGGAGAGTACCCCAGGTATCCGGTTGAGACGCTGGTGGATGGCGGTGACTGCGAGGACAAATCTATCCTGCTTGCCGCGATTCTTAAGGCGATGGGTTACAGAACAGCGCTTCTGGTTTTCAGCGGCAACCCCGGCCACATGGCAGTGGGGGTGGAGTGCCCGGACTGCTGGGGAAGCTATTACCAGAAGGATGGGGTCAAGTACTTCTACCTTGAGACCACTAAACCTGGCTGGCCACTCGGCGAGATTCCGCCGGAATACCAGGGAAAAGGCGCGCTGGTTTATGTTGTT
>JABLXW010000024.1 GCA_013177945.1 Bacillota bacterium | reverse complement strand
GCTTCTACGCCGCGCTGCGGGTCGTGACGCCGGCCCACTTCGCCTACACGGTGAGCGAGGGACGGTGGATACCTTATGACCACCTATTGCTTCTTAACCGCAAACTGGTTGACGTAGCGGCCGGCCGCATCAAGCGTCTGATGGTATTTATGCCGCCGCGCCACGGAAAAAGCGAGCTGACTAGCCGGTACTTCCCGGCTTGGTACCTGGGGACGTTCCCTGATAAACGCATAATCCTGGCCAGTTATGAAGCCGATTTCGCGGCGACGTGGGGGCGGAAGGCCCGGAACCTCCTGGAGGAGTTCGGGCCTTCTTTATTTGGGGTGAAGGTGTCGCCGGAATCCTCGGCAGCCAGCCGGTGGGACATAGACGGTCACGAGGGGGGCATGGTGACCGCCGGCGTGCGCGGGCCTATTACCGGCAAGGGGGCCAATGTGGCCATCATTGACGACCCAGTTAAAAACGACCAGGAAGCTATGAGCCAGACATACCGAGATGCGGCCTGGGACTGGTATCGGGCAACGTTTTCGACTCGCATCCAGGACGACGGGGCCATCATCCTGGTCATGACCCGCTGGCACGAGGATGACCTAGCTGGCCGGCTGCTAAAAGCCCAGGAAGAGGGCGGAGATAAATGGGAGGTCGTGAACCTGCCAGCCCTGGCCGAGGAAAATGACATGCTCGGTCGGCGGCCGGGAGAGCCGCTTTGCCCGGAGCTTTTCACGAGGGAGACGCTGGAGAGAACGAAAATTCGGCTTGGTTCTTATTGGTGGAACGCCTTATACCAGCAACGGCCTTCACCGATGGAAGGCGGGATCCTGAAGCGTTCCTGGTGGAAGTTCTACCGGCAAGCACCATATCCTTTCGATGAGATCATTCAAAGCTGGGATATGGCTTTCAAGGAGACCACCAGCAGTGACTTCGTTGTCGGCCAGGTTTGGGGGCGAAAAGGCGCTGACAAATACCTGCTCGACCAGGTTAGAGATAGAATGGACTTTCCAACTACCGTCCAGACCGTTAGGGCGCTGTCGGCAAAGTGGCCGCAAGCCTATGCTAAGTTAGTTGAAGATAAGGCCAATGGGCCGGCAGTAATCGCAACCCTCAAGCGAGAAATTGCCGGGCTTATTCCCGTGGAACCCCAGGGTAGCAAGGAAGCGCGGGCTGCAGCGGTAAGTCCACAAATTGAGGCGGGAAATGTCTACCTGCCAGACCCGAGCATAGCGCCCTGGGTGCATGATTTTATCGAAGAGTGCTCGGCTTTTCCAAACGGCGCAAATGATGACCAAGTTGATGCCATGACTCAGGCACTCTTAAGACTGGAAAACGAGAAACCTATTGACCCGGAAATTAAGCGATTACTTAAGGGGGCCAGCTTCTATGCCTAAATCTAATCTCCGCCGGCAACCCCGGCGCAATATTATACAGCGTCTGCTTGCCCCCCTGGGGGAAATATCGGTGTTAAGGAATGCCTGGCCTTCGGGTTGGGGTTTTCAGTATATGACCCCATATCGCCTGGATAGCAGCCGGGTGGATTACGACCTAGCGAGACAGCTCTATAGGAATACTGCGGATAAGTACAAGTTGGGTGCCGGGTTTGCGCGGCCTATTATCAATATAACGGCCGGCTTCATGGGGGCGCCACACTTCACCCATCCGGACCCTGGGGCGGACCAGGCATTAGAAAAGGCCATGACCAGGTGGACGGGCAAGGTTCTCCGTATCAATCGAAACACCCTGCGGGACGGCGACGTATTCGCAAGAATTGCCCGGGTGCCGGACCGCTTCAACCCCAGGCAGGAGGTCTTTGACCTGCAGCTGATCCCGCCCGAATGGGTGACGCCGGTGAGCGACCCCTTGACCGGCCAGTGGCAGCAGCTGGTGATCAGGTACCCGGTTACGGTGACCGATGCCCAGGGCAGAACGGTTACCGAGTACACGCTGACCGAAGTCCTGACGTCCAAGAGCCGCACCATCGAGGCCGACGGCCGGGCTCCGGCTGAGGTGCGGCAGCAGAACCGGGAGGAACCAAACCCCTGGGGCTTCATCCCGGTGGTTCATTTTAGAAACGAAGCCGAAGAAAACCAGCTTTACGGCTGTTCAGACCTGGAGCCGGTGGAGCCGTTTATGAAGGCTTACCACGATACCATGTTGTTCGCGGTCCAGGGGTCGAAACTGTTCAGCCGGCCGAAGGCCAAATTCTCGCTAAAAAGCGTGGAGAAGTTTTTGCGAGATAATTTCAGCGAAGAAGAAATAAAAGCCGGTAGGCTGAAGTTTGCCGATAAAGAGATTTTCCTGCTCCAGGAAGGAGACGACGCTAGCTTCATCACGGCTGACTCGGGTCTGGAGGGAATTACTACTCTACTGAAATTCCTCTACTTCTGCATTGTAGACGTTTCCGAGACTCCCGAATTTGCCTTTGGCACAGCAGTCCAGTCCTCCAAGGCCAGCGTATCCGAGCAGATGGTCCCCCTGGCCCGGAAAATCCGTCGCAAGCGGGGGATGTTCGAGGAGCCTTATGGCGAGCTGGCCGGGATGTACCTGGCCATGTGGGCGAAGGTGGAAAACCGGGCTCTGGAAACTTACCAGGTGGACGTTGGTTGGGATGAAATAAGCCCACGAAATGATCAGGAGGTGGCGAACACCATCAAAACTCTGGTAGAGGGCCTAGTCACCGGCATAGAGGCCGGCCTTGTCTCGGTGGACGCCGCGGCCGAGTTTCTGCGGGAGTTTGTGCCGACCATGCTGCCGTACCTGGACCCAGATGCCGATGACGATGAGCGCCGCCGGGTGGCCAGAAGCTTCACTTTGATGCAGCGGCTGCAGGACGGGCAGGGGCTTTTGCCGGAGGAAGGCCAGGGCGGTGAAGACTGATGGCCATCGAGTGGGACCAGTATCGTAGGGAGGTCCAAGGCAAGCAGGACTGGATAGGAGCGGCCCGAGGCGACTACGGTGAGTACCTCTACCGTGCTCGGGAGCGATTTGCCCGGGGAGAGGCGGCCACGGTTAGGCAAATAAAGGGGCTGTATACCCGAGTTGCAGCCCAGTTGAGGACTGAGATTGAGAATATTACACCGGGGACTCTGCGGCGGGCCCACTTGACAGCTCTGACCGGAGCCCTGGAAAAGGCCTCCAATATGCTGAACCAGGAGATACTTGATGCCGTTACCAAAGGCATCCGCCTGGCGGTTGATGAAGCGGTGAGCGGCTCTGAAGCAGTAGCTCGGGAACTCCTGGCCGGAGTCTTTGACCAGACAGAAGTGAAGTGGCTCTTTGCCGACATCAACCAGCGGGCCGTGATGAGCCTGCTCTCTCGGACCCGCCACGACGGGTTGAAGCTCTCCGACCGGGTCTGGCGGACCAGCCAGAGCGCCCGGCAGGCCCTCCAGAAAATTGTCGAGGACGGAGTGACCCGGGGGCTAGACAGCCGAAAGCTGGCCCGGATGGTACAGCAATACCTCCAGCCTGGTGTGTGGACAGCGCTTAAAGCCGAGACCAGGCGGAGGTTGGGCGTGCCCCAGTCGGTCAGCATGGAGGCCATGCGGCTGGCCGTCACCGAAATGAACAACGCTTTCCACGAGGGCACTATTAACGCATACCGGGCCATACCCAGCGCCAAAGGCATTTATTGGCGGTTGAGCCACAGCCACCCCATCCGGGATGTGTGCGACGATTACGCCAGCCACAACGGGAACGGGTTCTGGCCGAAAGGAGAAGAACCGGCCAAACCGCACCCGTGGTGCAGGTGTATAGCCATTCCGGCGATGGAGGACCCTGATGAGTTCAAGGAGCGCCTGAAAGCCTGGATGCAGGACCCGGGCTCGCAGCCCGACCTGGAAATGTGGTATAATACCACTGCAAGGCGGTTTCTGAGGCGGCCGAACCAGTCCGTACTAATCACATCAGGCCTGGGCGACCCCGAAAGCCTTGCCTCCGGCATCTTTGGCGAACACGGGTGGACGTCTAAAGTTACTCAGAAAGTGCTGGCCAAAGGAGAGGAGCTGCGGCAGGCCACCAGGGCTTCCGGTGTGGAATATGCCGCGATGGTGGATGCCGAAACAGGTAATTCGCTCGGGGTTGATATAAAAGGCATAGAACACTCTGTAAACATTGCAGCCCACATCGAGCAAATGCAACCCGGGAAGCGATACATCCAGATCCACACCCACCCAAACAGCTCTTCCTTTTCAGACATAGATGTGGCACTATTGTTTTACCACCAGGGCCCGGAACGAAATATCCAGTCTATTTATGTCGTGGGTGCAGATGGGACCAGGTATATAATGTCCAGGGAGCCAGGGGTGCGGGTGGCGACACCGGAGGAAATAAAACTTGCTTTTCAGGTCGAGATTGAAGTGCTGCGGCCCAAATGGGAAGAAAAATATCGTTCTGGCGAGATGACTGCCGATCAGGCATGGAAGGAGCACACTCATGAAGCTTGGTTCAATATTGCCAAGAAACTGGGCTTCAAGTATAACCGATTGGAGTGAGGTGTATGCCAGAGCAAAAGTTGCCCAAGGAAGCGACTGTTATTGACGACCGTACTATTGCTAAGCCGCCCTATGAGAAAACCAACGTGATACCCATCTCTGTAGCGCGAAAGAAGCGAGAAAACACCAAAAGGAAATAACATTAAACGCCGGCATTAGACCGGCGTTTTTCTTTGCAATAAGCATGCAAGGAAAGAAGGTAAGTAGAATGAGCGGCAGTATTTTGAGCTACAGTCCGGGCAGCAAAACTTTCGTGCCCCGGGGACCGGACGGGAAGTACACTGCGAAGGGTCCGGTAAAGATTAACCAGCAGGGAATAATCGAGAATAAGCCCAAGGCCCCACCAGGGGTGACAGTGTTAACTCAGAAACCAGCAAGCCGCCAGTAGGCGGTTTTATTATGCTCTGAAAGCGAGGTGAGAGGATGCCGTTTAAGATTAAGCGTGGAATTGTGGATAACACAAGTTGGGGAGACGTGGACAAAACCGCTCTCCGAAACCGGTTGGTCAAAGGATTAGAAGAGGGTGCCGAAGGCGTCAGGGAAGCCATCAGGGAAGTTTATGCAGTTATTCGCAGTGATGACATCACAGAGGCTCCTTCTCAAAATTGGTGGGGGCCTCACCATATCATTCGCCAGGATGGTTCTGTAGTACTTAACCGCGGCGGCCTTATCGCCGCAGCTCAGGCACTGGCCGGCGCCCGGGCGGAGCCGGATCTAACCCCGGCCCAGCGTCGGGAGGCGGCGCAGCACCTGATGCGGCATTATCGCGAAATAGAAGATCTGGAGCCGCCGGAAAGCCTGACGCGAGCGGCTGGCGAGATGGTCCGCCTGGCCGCGACCATCACCGGCGAAATGCGGCCCGAGGACATTCCGCTGGCGCCCGGGGTGGACCTGGCAGCTCTTAAGGCCGGAGATGACGATCCGCTGGAAGTGGTAGTAGAGATCCCCGCTGGCAAAAGTAGGCGGGGCTGGAATTACCTGCCCGAGACCATCCAGAAGATTGCCGGCGAAGTGGCCACAAAAACGGCAACAGGCTTTTTGGGCCACCAGGACCCGAACAAGTTTGATTATGAGTTCCCAATACCCGTGACCCACTGGGTTGGGGCCCTGTTCCGCGACGGCAAGGCCTACATCCGTGGGGTGGTGGATGCCGCTGCGAAGGACCTCAAACGGTGGATCAGGGCTAACAGGGTTAACCAGGTGAGTATTTTTGGGATACCGACGCTGAGGCAGGCAGGCGGGGAAACCCAGGTAGTGGATTACCAGCTGCTCTCAATCGACTGGACACCACTTGACCGGGCAGGTATGCCAACCCGGGTAGTTGCTATAGGGGAAATGGACAGCATTGTAGGAGCCGGAGAGCCCAGAAATCATGGAGGTGGAAACATGACCCTTGGAGAGCTATTGGCAGAACTTCGTAAGTTAGGCGTTAAACCCTCACAAATCATTGGAGAAATGGGCTGGGATGTGAAGACCCTGGCCAAAGAGCTCGGTTGGAAGCTGGACGACGTAGCCGGCGAAATTAACGCCGAGCGGTGGAACCAGCTTCAGGAGATGGCCAAAGCCGTTGGCGAGATGGTCCAAATGTTCGACCTGGGGCAGGATGCCAAGCTGGCAGACCTGGTAAACGCCGTGAAAGCGGCCCGTGAGGTCCAGCAGAAGGCAGCCCTGGCCGAGCATGAGAAGCTCGTGGACAAGGTAATTGGCGAGATGGTCGTGGCCGAGGCGGCCAGGCCCCTGGTCAAGCGGATGCTCCAGGTGAAGCCAGGAGCTACGGAGGACGAGATTAAGAAGGCCGTCGGCGAGATGCTGGAGGCCGAGGACGTGAAGAAGGCCCTGGCCGGGCTATTCAAGGACCCGGTTATTGCCCCCAAGGCCGGGCGGCAGGACAATAATAGCGGGCTCCGCGTCAAGCGGATAGCAATTTAATGGAGGTGGCATAAATGGGACGCAAAATTTCTGATGGTAAGTCCGTAAAGGTTACGGTACCCGAAAGTACCACGATTGAGCAGGGCAAGTTCTATCTTCTGGACGGCTTTTTCGGTATGGCGGTCCGGGGTGTAACTACCGGCGTAGGGGAAACTGCGGAAGTGATCCTAAACATCGAAGAAGCCGAATACGAAACCAACCAGATCACCGTTGCAGATGCCTTTAACAAAGGTGACAAGGTATATTGGAACAACACTACCAAGCTGCTGACTACTCAGCCGAACAACGACGCGAGCGGCAACCCGCAGAATCGGCCGGTTGGCCGCGTGACCCAGGCCAAGGATGCAAACAACGTCATCTGGTTTATCCTCGGACCTCAAGTCCAGGCGCATGCTTAATGGAGGTGAGGCAAGTTGAAGATCGTCAGCATTGAAACACTGAAGGAAGAGCGCCGTAAGCAGACTATTGAGCAGGAGATCCCTTACATTTCTCCTAAAGGCGAAATGAAGACGGTTAAGAAGCGTATTGTCAACGGCGAGATGGAAGTATTCGAATTGACCAAGCCTCTGGGTGAGATGATCACCACCCCGGACGGCCTGGATCAAATCGTTCAGAACAGCATTATCAACTTGGAGCTTGGCCGGGAAGCTGTCCCGCTCCTCTATGGCCCCATTTACCGCCGGGTGGAGGATGCTAACTTCACAGAGCACGTGGACATTTATCCGTTCATCGGCGCCCGGGTGGTTTTCCTGGAGCACATGGAGCTGGAAGAGGTCAAGTTCGGGACCCGTAAAATCGGCCCCAAGGATACGGTGCCTATCATCACTTACGCCGCCGGGTTTGAGTGGACTGAGGATATGGTTCTCTACGACAAGACCTGGGAGCGGGCGGAGCTGGACCGGGCTCTGGGCGAGGCATACAATGCCCTGTTAAACCATATTCACTTGTACCCGATTATCAGCTTTAACTACCCGGCTAAAAACAAGACGGCAGCGTCTATGGAAGGTACGACCTACCTGGAGAAGCTTCGCAATACCATTAAGGCCGGCCTGATCCACGCCAGCCAGGATAAGAACACCGATACCGGGGCCCCCAGGCGGCCCAACATCCTTCTGGCGCATAGCTCCAAACGGTGGGACATTGAGGAATGTCTGCAGCGGATGCAGATCGGCGGAACCGTCTACCCGGCTATCAGCCAGATTGATACCCTAATTTTCTACGACGGATGGAGCACAGTTGTGGGTGAAAAGACTTACACCTATCCTGGCGTAGATCCAGGGAAAGCATACCTGATTGAAGGCCAGAAGTATTTCCGTGAACTGGTCAAGCACGATTTACGAGTAGACGCTGCCGGTGCAGATCTGACCCGGCTGGTGGAGCAGCAGATCGTAGCCCGGGCCCGGCGCGGGGTGGTCGCTTCACCAGCAAACGCTGTCGAGGAATTGACGCTGCCATAAGGCGGTGATTTAGATGGCCAGATGCATAAACTGCGCCTGGTTCCCTTGGGTTCTGGGCGCTGACTTTTCCTACCTGCCGGCCATACGCTGCCATCCTGAATTGAAGGCCAGGCGGTGGCCGGGGGATGCAGCCCAGGCCGAGCATGAATGCGACCGGTACGAGCCCAGAGATGGGATAGAACCGGAACAAGCCAGCGACCAAGAAACGTTGACCGTAGCCGAGCTGAAGCAGCACATAGCCGGCATAACGGATATCGCTACGCTAGAGACTCTGCTTGAGGTAGAGCTTGCAGGTCCGGCCAGAAAGACTGCTATCCAGGCAATTAAGGACCGGATAGAGGAACTAAAAGCGGGTGAGGCAGATGACGCCAACACCGGAGTTGAGGACAGAACTGAGGGAACTGATTGACGAGGTCATACCTCCCGGCGGGACTGAGGCTGACACCCGGTTTACTAATGCCCAGATTGACGCCTTGTTGACGGCTGCCAGCGATATCAATGAGGCCGCGGCCAATGGCTGGACCAGGAAAGCGGCTCGGGCGATGAGCGAGCGGGGTGGTCTCGAAGAGAGCCAGGCTGGAAACGAGAAGCTTAAGTTTGTGAGCATCAAGGATTACCGCGATCACTGCCTAGCCATGGCCAAGTTGTACCGAGATATGGTGCCGGGCAAGGGTTCCCGCCTGTTGGCATTTGATGCCCCAGACGTGCTAGGGATCGGTGATACTGTATGACGGCGGCCAACGCTCTCCGGGCGGCCAATGCCCGGGCAATAGCAGAAAACCCTACCCAGATAGCCGTCCAGCGCACCGAAAAGGTGGACATGGGCGGCTATTTTGATGAGGTGGTAAGCCAGCGCGGACCGTTTACTGTGCGGATATTTCAGCAGGGCATGAGAATCCCACAGGAAGTGGCAAGCCTGGCTGGCACCAAACAGGTGGATAAGGGCTGGGGCCTCCTGGCCGACTACAATGCTGATCTCCGGGCCGGGCCGAACGTGAAAGACGAGTTCGATGTACCCGGCCTGGGGCACTTTGTAGTGATAGCTGTATATCCCCAAAAGGTTCAGGGGCAGATAGTCGGATATCAGGCCGACCTTGAAAGGGTGAGCTAAATGGCTTTCGGTGACGGTGCCAGGGAATATATCGACCGCAAAAAGGCCGGTATGGTCATGCTGATGCAGAACCTGGCAGGACACGTCGAGGCTGAGATGAAGCAGAACGCTCCCTGGCGGGACCGCACTGGCAATGCCCGAAATGGGCTTCATGCCGGAGTGGAGATAGGGCAGGATAGGTTTACCTTTTACCTTTCGCATGGCGTGGAGTATGGCGTTTTCCTGGAGCTAGCCCACGGGGGTAACTATGCGATAGTGCGGCCTGCGGCTGATATTTACGCTCCTAAACTCAGGGATGCCATTATAGATTGGTGGCGGTCGGTATGAGGATGGCAATCAGGCAGCAATTAATTAACCAAGTGCCAGATGTCCAGGGCCGGGTATATGAGCCTCAGGCGGCCGGCGCCGGCACGAAGAAGCCATACCTCGTGCTACGCCAAGGGGTTGACACCGAAGATACGCCCTGGACGGGTTTCCGGCGCATTATTGAGGTTTGGCCTTACGTTAACCGGACCACTTTCCAAAAGGTAGATGACCTGGCGGTCAAGGTAGTTGCTGCCTTGGACAAACAACTCCTGACCGATACCTCTACTGGCGAGGTCTTTACTTGCCAGTACCTCGGCACTATAGGGCAGGATTACGTTGACGATGAATGGGGCGCCATCACCCGGGGTCTGCGCTTTGCAGTATTGGCCCTGCAGCCGGTGGCGGTACCAGAAACGACCGCAAATGACCCCTGGCTGGAGGCCCTGGCAGCCTGGACTGGGACAATCCTGGGAGCGGCTTGGACGGTATACCGTAATTTCTGGCCCCCGGGATACAGGCGGCCGGCGGTAATGTGGCGGTTAACTGGAGTTGAGGTCCGGGAAAGGGCCCGGGCGATGTTTGAGGTACGGAAGAGGATTATCGGGCACATTCTTGGCAGTACGCCGAACGAGCAGATTGCTGGGGCATTGACTGTGGTCCAGGAACTAGGTTGCGCGATTAAATTGCCCCTGGACGTGGTAAATAAGCGGTACCTGACCGTGAGCAGTCTGGCGGTGGATTACCGCGCCGACGCCCTGACCGCTGGGCAGATATCAGTTACTCTTAGCCGGCTGACTAACCGGCCGGCAGAAGAGGCGCCGCTGATCATGGCGGTGCATAATACCGGGTTAATCAAGTGAGGTGATAGATAATGGCTGACAAACAGGTTGCGGTGCGACAATCAGCGCCCAAGTACCCCCGAGAAGAGCTTCTGGCGAACGCCGAAGCTCTTTTTGGTGTCAAACCAGAGGTGGTGACCGGAGCACTGCACGGCAATGCTCAAACGGAATTTACAGTGGACGAGATGCGGAAGTTGATTGACAGCTTTCTAAAAAGGAGGGTTAGCTGATGGCAGGTGGAAC
>JABLXW010000023.1 GCA_013177945.1 Bacillota bacterium | reverse complement strand
AGCGGCAGCGGTGGCATTCAGAGCTACTCCCTCGCTTTAACCGTAACGCTCAACTATTTTCGAGAGGCAACGCACGTTTGAACAGCACACGCCTACCGTGTCACCGTCGGGTACAAACGCTCCAAGGTTCTCTCGAGTGACAGGCTCCCCGCACACCACACATTTGAGTTGGCCGGAATCTATCGCACTTGAGAGACCAACAGCAACAAGGACCTTATCCAAGTCGTCCTTGTAGACTGCATTTATGACCTCGGTTACAACAGACATGTTTCCTGCCTCCCGGTTGGATCTAGTTCTACTAAGAATATCGGAAATCCTTGTCAACTTAAACACCCTTCGCTTCTGTGTCAGAACCACGACAGATTATTCCCCGGCCTACCGAAAAGATACAACGTTTGACCGGAATAATAGGTACGAAGGGATGTTCGTCGGCTTAAGAGTTAGATTAATGGGGCCAAAGACGCAGGGACGATTTCTCAAAAACTCGTTTACCTGCGTCTTTGGCCTTCGTTCGTCCGAGTCTGACCGTGTTCGTACGTAGTGTTTAGCGATGGTCGCGGTAGTCAGCTAGACGTCGCACGTGGAATCTCGAGGTCTCTACCCAGCCGACCGCTGCTTCGATTTCCAGTAGCGCAGCGTTGACCTCGTTACTGCTGAATACTCCCCTCAGAGAATAGACGAGCCGTTTCCCGGACTCTGGGTTGGGGTAGGACCGTTTGAGCTTCTCGCTGTCTATCCCGAGTGCCCTGGCTAATTTGTTCAGGGCCGCGAAATAACGTTTCTCGCTCAATACGGACGGCCTGCGCCACCAGCGCCCCTAAGCTCTGTTTCGACGCGGGTTTCCCAAATCCTGCCACTACCAAAACAAAAAATCCCCCGGCTCTTCGCCGGGGGAAGCAAGGTTGCGAGTCATCGCGAGCGCTTAATAGTGCTCGACGATAGTGCAAGCAACGATATTCCGCGTAGGATACTACGCCGCTGGCGCTGCCTTGATCTCCTCGCCAGCGTCCTTCATAGCCTTGACCGCAGCTTCAATGATTGCTCGCCACTGTTCATCCGTGAAGGCTAGCCCGTACTTCGCAGCCTGATCTCTGGCCATTTTCAGCGCTTCGTCAAACTTCTTTCGAATATCTATCTGCCGGCTGGCAGCAAGCTGTTCCACGGCGGCGACCGCCACACGCGCGATGTCAACTGCCAAGTCCATCTGCTTCTTTGAGACGTGAGCTTTGACCCACTTGGCCACGTATGTCGCCCCAACTAGGATCACTATCTGGATGCACCCGATAAGGATTTCCTGCACCGCAGCCACTATCCGAGGATCCATCATATCTTCTCCTTTCCCCGCCACTAGGCGGATGATAATGCCTTAACGACCGTCTCCGCTATCGTCCGGGCGATCAGCCCGAAGTTATCAAGAATCCAGCGCACCTCCTTTTCGTCGTCGTGGAAGCAAACTTCGAGATAGACGCACGGGGCGTCCGTCTCGGAGATTTCGCGCAAGTCTGAGCGGGCCGTGAACCAACCCTTACCGTGAGGATTTAACCGCCCAAGGGCATCGTGTAGCGCCGTCGCTACTCTCTTACCTACAGCCGATCCTGGATAGTGAAATGCAACTACGCCCAATTGCGCCTTTTGTCGCTCTTTCTCAGACATAGCAGGTAAGGCATTGCTATGGAGAGCAAGGTGAAGATCAATGTCGAGGAGGTCAGAGAAGGTTATAATGTGCGATAGCTTTTGGCCTCTCAGCGAAACAATGGGCGCATGGCCTAGTTTCACCAGATGGTAACCCACAAGCCAGGCCAGTTCGTGCATTCTCTGTTGCTCCGTCCCGTAGTCGCCGAGCCCCTTGTTCTCGGGTTGCTGGGACGGAGACAGATATACTCGCAAAGGTCTTTTAGGCATCTTTGGCACCTCTTCGCGGACTATCTCATCGACGATTCGGTTGAACATGAGAGCGGAGCACACTTGCCGAGCCGACGAGCCAAGCAGCGCTCTTCCAGTGTTATCGAGTACCCCTACACTGCCTCCACCGTCGAGGGCAATAGCACTCGAGCACCCTTGTTGCTGCATGATAGTGGCAACTTCGTCGAGGGTAGCTCCATCGGTCGCAACGTAGACCACCATACCATCAGATCGAATCCCGATTGCCGCTCTTTCGCAAACGTCAGCGGGACGCAGGCCGGAGTACCCGTAATGGTTGATCTCCTCGGCGAGATTGCACAGATGCCCGGCTCTAACAAGCCACGGGCCTGCTGAGAATGCCAACTGAGCCTGTTGCGCTTCGACAAGCGTAATCGAATCGAGAATTTCTGCTCGACCGTTCCTGATAACAAATACGGGCCACCTCGGATCGCCAGTCGTCCATACCTTTCCGCCCTGGGCCAGCAGGCTAACTGACGGCCCGTTCGGCCCCGCGCGGTACTCAACATTGCAGGCTCGAACCCAGTCTTTGCACACCCACCGCGAATAACCAGCTGCAATGTCCCGAAGCGTTATGCCCGAGCGTCCGTCTTGAAGTGGCGGAATTGCGAGGTCGAGATCTTCCGGTCGAGCAACAATGACTCGTCTCACGTTTGCATCACCCGCAGCCCCAATGCTGCGAGGAGCGCAGCGACAAGTACCCGTATCGTCTCAATCAGAGCCTGCTCCCATGTCTTTTTGCCATTGCCGTTCTTATTGAGCCAGTCCTCAATCTTATCAAGGCGCCGCTTAATTTCAGGGAGCTCAGTATTAAGCGCCCTCTCTATCGAACCGAGGCGATACATGACTTCTTCACGAAACTCTTGCTCCATCCGCCCCACCTCCCGCATAGACAGAAAGACATAAACACAAAGACGGCCTTCCGGCGGTCGGGTTGGCAGAGTCGCACATAGCTAGACGATAGCCACGTAGTAGTATGTTATTCTCGGTTTGTTCAAAGAACCGCAACTAGACGAGAATGAGACGTAGAACCCATTGGTAGTAATCTCCGGTACAGCTACTCTACCGTTCTGTTTCATGAGTCGAAAATCAGGAGGACTGGAACCCGACATACCCACACCATACGTTGTACCCGCAATCCCTATGCCCAGGCCGTAATCGCCAGTTGAACCGTGTCCGACCACCATGACCAACTTTGGTGTCACGCCTATGTTGATAAGGCGATCAGTTTTGCCGTCACCAACGTACGAGCCGGCCAGGACACGCGCGAACACGTCGACGTAACCTTTGGTTGCGATGTCGTCAGAAGCTACTGGAGCAGCGACCTTGGCCCGCCCGCTGGCATCACGCAGAATGATACGGTTTGCCGTCGCCGCGCTGGTCGCACCGTGGGTGGCCGTCAGCGCAGCGTGTGCATCCACCTTGGCCTGAGCTCCGCTCGGCGTCTCGTGCCCAGCATGCGGAGCGGCAGCGGAAATGTGGCTAGCAGCAGCCGCGAGTGTGGTATCCGGCGCATCGTACCAGTTGGTCTTGCCCGTGATGCGCCTGATCATGTTAGCAAAGAAGCTTTGCAGCTGTAGCAGCGTCCCGCTGGCCTGCGCGGCCTGATTCTGGTCCGGGGTGCGAATATCCGTCTCTACCATCTTGTGTGCCGCTTCAATACCGGCCTCGATTTTGTTGAGATTTTCCGCAGAGATGCCAGGTGCTCCCCCGTTTACCCAGGTAGTCTTCGTGTAAGCCACAACCAACCAAACCTCCTTGAATTGCCTCGTAAAGCTCAAGGGACGACCCGAAGGTCATCCCCGCGATAAATCAAGTCAAAATCGGGCCTCTTACGGCGCCCTGGAAATCGTGTCCGTCCTGACGATCTGTAGAGATTCAAGCTCCGTCTTGAGGTGGGACCAGAGGACCCGAGCAATGAGGACTCCACTATCTTTTGCGTCCGTTGCATTCGGTCCAGCAAACACCCCGATTTCTTCAATTTGAAAATTAGCCTCGGATGGTGCGATGTAACACGTACTCGAAACCCGGCCGGTTCCTGGGAGTTCTTGCTTAGTGACGGCTTTCCTGAACAGTTCGTTGCCTAGTTTGGTATCAGAAGCCGAAGGCGGCGCAGTCGAATTCCCAAGCGCAATATACCGAATTTCGGTCGGCGGATTGATAGAGCCGTCTAGAAGATCGCGGATGTAATTGAGGCCTGCGTCGGTGATGAGGTTTTGGAGCTCAATCGTTTTGCGCTTCGTCGGTGTCGTGATGATGATCTCGAAGGTACCAGTCCACAAAATTCCCATCATAACGTTCACCTCTAGCAGGGGTATAGCGTTGGGCTGGGGTAAAGGCTTGATGACGGAATCGGGCACGCGAAAACTGTCACGGGCATCTGCTCCGCCCATTGCCAGCCCTCTTGACTCTGCACAAGGCGAATAAGAACCTGGTACTCGCGGATGTTTTCCCTGATGACGAACGCCTGGCCGCGCGATGCCATGTTTTTGAAGAACTTTGTCCAGCCGCCGACAGCTTCTCCCGATATCGCCCGCACCGAGTACAGCCACACGCCGGGTGACTCCTCTGACAGGTCTACCGCCTCGACCAGGAAGTCCTCCGCCACGAGGCCGCGATCGGGAAGATTCACCGTCAGGATCTGGCCCGGCCGCAGACCTCCTTGATAAGTGCGGAACGAGATGCGCTTCATCAATTTCGCATACTTGCGCAGCTTTGCATTCCCAGACCGGATAGCAGCCTCCCTGCTAGACAGATACGGCTCATCTTCGACCGCCTCATAATACCCTGTCCCACCTTCGACCCCTTTGCGCTCCTCGATCGCCGCGTAGTCGTCTACCAATACCACGACATCGAAGAAGCCCTGGTACGTGACCTCCAGAGTGTCCGAGGCTGTCAGAACCGAGCCGCTCGAATCTTGCGTTAGGACAGGATCTCCCTTGTTCCAGTAAAAGTCTTTTCCCTCGTCGATCCCCTTGATCCCGACAGTCTTCACGACGCCGTTTACCTTTACCGTTGGCACCCTCGCGATCGGGAAGCCCACAGTCCATGTCCGGCTTGCTCCGTCCCCTTTGAACTGCTCCACCTGCGGATCCGTGATATCCTTCCCCGCCCTGATGTACTGCCGGTTCCTGTATCCCTCCCGTGACCGCTCGATCTGCAGCTCCCGGAACTTCAGCGGGCTATCCAGCACCCACGGGGCAGCATAGGTCGCCCGTTCAACAAAATGCAGTATCTTCTCGGGATCGATCCACCACGAGAAGCCTGCGAGTTCCGCCAGCTTGTCCAGAGCCGTCGTCGCCGGCACGTAGTTAAAGACCGCCTCGACAACGATCGGGCCTTCCTGGACCGAATCTGGTCCGCACGAGATTCCTTCTCCGGCCAGGTACTTCGAGACCAGGTCCGCGACTATGCTCCCAGCCGGCGTGTTCTCGTATGTTTCTGCGACGATGCGCCGGTCAGCGATCTGGTGCCAGTCTACACAATCAACTTGGTACTGCCGTTGCATCGCGCCTTGTGCAACTTTGAGCTGCACCGCCCTGTCTATCGTCCCAGCGAAGACTTTACTCCCGTCGTGGACTATTTCGACGACCTCGCCCGGCTGGAGGACCGGGCCGAGAGTGTTATCGAGGTCATTCACGAGGAAACCTGCGGTGCTCCGCTCGCCTATGGCATCCGACACACGAAGTGTGCGCAGGTCAACGATGCTGGTTCTATCTACTCCGTCTATGAACACCTGCATCACAACAGCACCCCTGCGAGGCGGAGTTTACGCACGATCTGTTCTCCGATACGGTCAACATCATAGTCCGAAGCGATATGGTTACCCGTGATGTTGATGGTGACCTGAGCAGGCATACGATTGAGGGGGATGACTGCTTCCGGCCCACGCTCAGCTAGCTGGTAAATACCTGGCTTCGTAACAATGCCTCCAGCCTGCAGTCCGGGCGGTTCGACCCCGTACATCCATTTGAATATCTCCCTTTGCTGCTCGGGGGTAGCTGCGTAGTACATCTCCTTGACTCGCTGCCAGAGGGCTTTCAAACCTTCGGCCCCATACTGCTGGATGACCGCGCTCCGGGCATACTCCCGAGCTTGCTCGGCGGTGATAAGTCCCGCCCGTACGGCCGGCAGAGCCTCGGCATAGCGGCTCGAGAAATAGCTCCTCACTTCGTTCGCCAGCTTCGCCACCTTCGCACTGGCCTCATCCGCCGACTTGCCCAGGTTCGCAAAACTCGCCGACATGGCCTCGAGCGCCGGGGTAGATTCCTTCGCCGTGTTCTTCAGGACATCCGCAAACTGGGCCATGGTCGGCCCGGTCTGCTCCACGGTGTCTTTCGCGCCCTGCTTAATCGCATCGAACTGCGAGGTCACCGGACTATCGAGGCGCTTTTGCTCAATCGTGGCACGCCAGCTGTCCCATACCTCCTCCCAAGACTGGGGCAGGAGCTTGACAAGCGGTCGCACCGCGTCCATCAATCCACCCAGGAACCCGAAGAACAGCTTTTTAATGGCACCCCATATAACGGCGGCGCTCTGGCTGAGCATTTTCCACACCTGTTGGAAGGTCGCCTTCATAGCCTCCCACGCCCCCTGCCAGTCACCGGACAGGAGTTTCAGGGCAGTCTTGATAATGCCGAAGATGACGGTCATCGCATTTGAGACAACCCACTGAATGACCTGCCAGATCGGTTCGTACACGGCTACTATCGTCGACCAGTAAAAGTCCCAGACAGCCTTGAAGGCACCTAGCATCCTCTGGACAAAGGTCACGATGTCGGGCAGAATCTCACGGATGAATCCCGCAATACGGTTCCATTGCTCGATGACAAAGGGCGCAATATGCTCCATAACCCAGCGGATAACATCGCCGATCATGCTCCAGGTGGTGGAAACAACGGTCGAGACGACCTGATGTGCGCTTGCAATAACGGCTTTAATTGTCTCCCACGTCGTTTCAGCGGCAGGGACCATACGTTCCCAGACGGTTTTTATGTTTTCAAACGACAAGCCCGCCTTGCCGGTAAACTCGGCTATTTTCGAAGTCAAACTCTTGAATGAAATGCCTTGGATGACCTCGCTGAATCGCAAAAGGAGAGGAAGGATCTTTTGCTCCCAGAGGTCGTACAGGGGCTGTAAGGCCTTGGCCATGAATATTTGAACGTTGTCTTTCAGAGTACTCCACATCCCGGGCGCGGTCTTGGAGATCCGATCCATTGTGCCGCCGAAGCGCTCCTCGAGCCCGACCACGAGCGCATCGATCGCCGCCTGCGCCGGGACCAGTCCCTTCGACACCATCTCCTGCAATTGCTCCGTGGAGACGCCCATCTTCTCAGCCAAGATCGCCCAGGACGGGATCCCTGCCTCGGTCAGCTGCAGCATCTCCTGCGACGCGACTTTGCCACGTAGCGACATCTGCCCGAGAGCCAGCACAACACGGTTAACGGAGTCCTGGCTCAGTTTGCCGGACGCCGACAGAGCATCGCCAACGGCCCGCAGAACCGGGATGACCCGGTTCGCCTCGATCCCCATCCCCTGCAGCTGCTGAGACGCGCTGATAAGTCCTTCGAGCTGAAACGGCGTCCGGGCGGCAAACTCGGTCATCTCTCGGATGTGTCGGTTTGCCTCATCGACTGACCCCATCATGGTGATGAAACCGAGCCGGGCAGTACTCAGGGTCTGGTTAAGTTGCCAACCGGCCTTTACGGTTGCCTCAAACCCAGCCTTCATCGCTTGGAAAACGCCCATGCCGGCAGCGAAGGAAAGGCCTTGCTTCAAGATGCCCGATATCGTCGCGATAAAGCCTTGACTCTTCCGACGTACTTCGTCTAGGCCTTTCTCGTAAGGACTTGTATCAATGCCCATCCGGACTATGAGTTCCTCGACGAGCATGGTCCCGTCTCCTTGAGAAGGAAAACTTTGTTTCGAAGTTGAAAAGTGTGACCGGAGGTAATTGATGAATGGCCTACGAAGACTATCCGGTTCAGGTCTATATTAAGTACCCCGAAAGGCGGCAAAGGCTGGCTATCTTGCTCTACCTCTGGCGTCTTATTTCATGCATTCCCCACGGTTTCGTTCTTGCCGCCTGGAATCTCGCGTCCGTCGCTTCCACGTTCCTGATGTTGTGCGCAGCCCTGATTACGGGCCGATTCCCACGGGGCATTTTTAAATTCAACGCTGGCCTTCTGCGGTACGAAACCCGTGTGGCTGCATACCTCATGCTCCTGAGTGACCGCTATCCCCCGTTTTCCGGCCGCGGACCCGAGGAGTAAGACGAAGCTGGAGGTAGCCTCGTGCTACCTCCAGCTCAGAAGTTCTGCGATGGACCACTTTTGCTCCGTGGCCGGCTGAAAGAGTCGGTCGCGCACTCGCAGCAGGCTGTGGAGCTCCCGTAGTGTGCTGCGCCAAAAGTCCTGCTCAGAGAAGCCGAGTAGCACACGTGCGGCATAATACCACGACGCCCAGTCTAAGTCCCCGTGTTCGCCGGTGGCACCGGCGAGGACGACGTAGGGTCCAGCTTCGGCATCGCCTCGGCGAAGGCCTCGCTGATCGCTTGAGCGACGCGGGGTATGTCTGCCAGGGTAAGCATGCTTCCAATCTGCTCCTCCGTGAGTGCCGGGTCCTCGTGTACGAGACCGGCATGAAGAAGTGCCCGGATTGCCTTCACCGAAGGCTTCTGTGTAAGCGAGTGCAACGCTGTATCAATATCGCCGAACTTGTCTTCCAGCAACGCTAAAGCATTAAAGTCGTAGCGCAGCTTACGCTTCCGGTCTAGTTCGATGATTACCGGCTTCGTTCTTACATCACTAGCTGGCACAGATAACCACCTCGTTAGGCTCGCTAGGCAATCGGTGTAGCGGTCTCATTGAACACGATGTCTAGGAGCTTCTTGTTCGACGCGGTCCGGATCGCCTGTCCGGTTGCTTTCAACACTGCGAACTCGTTCCCGATGCTGAATGCAGCTCCGCCGGTACACTTGCACTTATACAGGACAACGTGTACATCACCGAGGCCTTCTTCAGCGTAAACGGCCTGGCCCTCAAGCTTGAACCATCCCGGGTGCTCACTTGCGAGGCTATAGACGTTCTGCTGACTCGGAGTCGTACCCGTCAGGGTAACCGTCCCGCCAAGCAGAATCTTGAGCACATCCAGCGGAATCTTTGCGGAATTCCAAGTAAAGTTTATCAGTCGCACTCGGGAGAAGATGTCCAGTATCTCGTCGTCCCCCTCGAGGATTTTCGTTTCCATCTCGGGGGTCAGCTCCAGGGTTTGGATACCGGGGATGTCCACGGCCACATCGTATGTCGGTTCCGTGCCCGAATCAGCAGTCATCTTGCTGATCTTGCAGTCCTGAAGCAGTAAGACCTTGCTCGCGTTCGGCAACGGCATCAGTCATTCCTCCCTCGGTTTAGTCCCGGCGCGTCCGCGCCGAAATGTTGAAGACAAACGAAAACCGCCCATTCCCATCTTGCTCGAGGAAGAAAGGTGGTTGCAGCGCCTGCACCACCATCTTCCGCCCGTCAACTACGACCAGCCGATTTCCCGGCCGGTCGAGCAGGTTGAACGCCTGCCAGATACGGAGATGAGCTTGAGAGTAGCTCTTGTCGCGGACTCGTACCTGGACAGTCAAGTGCACGTCGGGCAGTACTGGGTCAGGCGGATATCCGCCGGTCGGATACAGCACCAGCATGTTGTCCGGCTGGTCGGGCATCCTGCCCTTTAAAATGTCAACGCCGACGGCTCCAAGCCCGCCGGCGGCGAGATACGTCGCTATGTCGTCTATGAGCAATCTACATCACCCGCTCCGCAGAGCTTGCTTCACGGTATCCCTGATGTACTTCACATACTTCTTCGCATTCTCTTTAAAGGGGTCCTCAAGGTACTTTGCTTTACCGCCCTTCGGATGGCGGAACTCCACGTGCTCATGCTGCACGATGGCGTAGGGCAGGTCATAACCCACGGTAAGGCTGACCTGCGAGCCCTCTTGACGCAGCGGGCTCACCAAGCAATTCGCTTTGAGGTCTCCAGTATCAATCGGAGCCTGCATCGCACTTTTGCCCTGGAGGTCAGCAGCGCAGGCACACAGCGCAAAGATAGCAGCCTGCCTAGCTAGTGCTTTTGCTTTCGGTCCGTACCATTTCAGTTGGAAGTCGCCCATCAGACTGCCACCTCTCGGTACTGCACCACCCCGTCCAGGTCCACGACCTCGCTGACCGTAATGACTGGCCAGTCGCGCCCGGCGTAGTTCAGAACGTCCCCGGGCTGCACGGGCTCGACACAGTAGACCTGCGCCTCCGACACAACCTCCTGCCCCTGCCGGTCGCGCACAAGCCGGCGCTTCGCTTCCCAGCGGACCCGGATGACGGTACCAGGTTCCTCGGGCACCGGCGGGTAGCCGTCGTAACTGACGACCCGCTTCCATACCGCAGTCTGGTTCAGATAGTTACGGATCACCTGATGCTCACCGCCCCCGCAAGGTACGGCTTGAGGAGCTCAAGCGCTTCGCGGCTCAGGAGCTTTAGGCTCGCCCGGTACTCCTCGGTGACGTTACCGAACTGCACCCTGATGACATTCTGCTCCTGTGCCTTGGTACGGGCTGAATTGCCATACCTCAGTAACGCAAGCGCTTCTTCGCACTGGGCCGCCTTGACCGCCTCTGGCACCTCGCCCGAGTCCTCGAACCCAATTACGCCGATCCGGTTGAAGACCGGCATCATCCGGGGGAACTCCAGCAACTGTGTCTCTGAGGCCTTGACACCCTTGAACGCCAGCCTGTTTATTCTCCGGCAGGCCTCTTTGAGCGCTCTTTCTTTGGTGGTGTTGTCTGCGTTACGCCACTCGTCTGCGTAGAGCTTTCCGTCGAAGTATTTATTGGCTTCGGTGAGGGTGACGAATGAATTTGTCCCGACGTAGAGGGCCATATTCCGGCCTCCCTCCTGCGGCGGTTAAACGCCGTTACGCTCATATAACCACCTCTCTAATTCGAGAGGGAGGCAGGTAATTCCTGCCTCCGGTTAAATCTTGTGCTTGAAGCATACTATACGGATGTTCTTGGGCTCATA
>JABLXW010000022.1 GCA_013177945.1 Bacillota bacterium | reverse complement strand
GTGAGCACCATGGAGTATTTCATAATACCTGGAGACGTGGTGCAGATCTGGGTGGACGGGAGCATGGTACACGAAACCATCTCAGACCAAATTATACAGCGACTGTACGAAGGCGATATCATCAAGGGTGCGGTGCGGTATATCATTTTTCCGAGGAAGTTACGGAGATGAGCCAGTGTGTTGATTATCGACCGCTTTGAAGGAGAATGGGCTGTCATTGAATACGGCCGGAAAACCTTCAATTTCCCGAAAACTCTGCTCCCTAAAAAGGCAAAAGAAGGGGACGTTATTACGATAAGCATTTCCATAGACAGAGAAGCGACTGCAAAAAGAGAGAGAAACATCGAAAAGCTGGCCGACCAGCTTTTTGAGGATTGAAAGGAAGAGCGCCCTATGAAACGGAGCTTCTTTTTGTCTCTTCTCCTGGCCGTTTTGTTGGTAATTATTGCTGGCTGCGGTAGCCAAAGCGTTTCGGTAGTCAACAAAACCCCAGCGCAGTCAAGCGTTTCTGAAGCGTCGCCTCAGGCTGTACCAGCCCGGCAACCCAACGGCATTTCTCAGCCTCCTGTCTCCGGCAAGCTGGCAGTTCACTTCATCAACGTCGGCCAGGGGGATTCCATTCTGCTCCAGCTTCCCAATAACCAGACAATGCTTGTTGACGCCGGGCCGAACGAAGCTGGTCCTGCGGTGGTTTCTTATCTCCAGAAGCAGGGGATTAAGAGAATCGACTACCTTGTAGCAACTCACCCCCACGAAGACCACATCGGTGGGATGGACCTTGTAATAAACTCTTTCGACATCGGCAGGGTCTACATGCCCCGGGTCACCACCAACACGAAGTCCTTTGAAGACATGCTGCGGGCGATCCAGGCGAAGGGGTTGAAGATAACCCCTGCTCGGGCGGGCGTAGTCGTCCTTGACAAGAGCGGTCTGAAGGTTAATTTTGTCGCTCCCTGCAGCTCCGGCTACGATAATCTCAATAACTGGTCTGCTGCAACCAGGGTGCAGTTTGGGAACACTTCCTTCCTGCTCACCGGCGACGCCCAATCTGAATCCGAACATGAAATGCTTGCGTCAGGCGCAAGTTTAAAGGCCGACGTGCTCAAGGTCGGCCACCACGGGAGCTACAGCTCCACGACACCGGCTTTTCTGCGCGCCGTTTCCCCGAAGTACGCCGTCATCTCTGTCGGGGCGGGGAACGACTACGGCCATCCCCACCAGGAAACGCTGGCGAAGCTGGCCGGCAGCGGGGTCAAGGTATACCGGACCGACAGGGACGGGACGGTAATATTCGTGTCTGACGGCAAGACGCTTACGGTGAAAACCCTGGGCGGCACAATCATGCCCCGGGCGCCGAACGGGGCAACGTCAGCTCCGGTTGTTCCTGCGGCCAGTGGGGGATATATCGGGAATAAGAACAGTAAGAAGTTTCATCGTCCGGACTGCCAATGGGCACAGAAGATAGCTTCGTATAATCGGGTTGTCTTCAAAAGCAGGGAAGAAGTGGTTAACGCAGGGTATGTCCCATGCAAGGTGTGTAGGCCATAAGCTCGGAGATCTCGGTGAAGTGTAGGATGTGGAGAATGTGGACGCGTACCTCAGAAACAGGGCAATTGCAAATGTTTTCACGGTAGCGGTGTTTGACCATGAGTGACTGGCTCACCGCAACCGCAACGCTTTTCGCCGCGATAGCGGCTCTTTTGGGCTGGCTCGTCCAGAGGAGCGTCGGCAGGGCGGAAGCGCGGAGAATTGTCCTGGACATATACGAGAGATTCTTCACCAGGGAAGAGTGTCGCAGAATTCTCCGAGAAATCGCGAGGCAAAAGGAAGCGGGGGAATACCGCAAGTTCTGGTTGGACCTGAAGGACTCCCCACGCCCGGGCGAACTGGACGATGCGGACCTGGACGAGTATCTGGGGTACTTCGAGTTGCTGGGGGCGCTGGTCCGCCGCGGGACGGTGTTTTTCGAGGACGTGAACGACCTCTTCGGCTACTACGTGGAAACCGCGTGGGAGCACCCCAGCATAAGGGAGTACGTCGAAGAGATACGCAGAGAGTCTGGTGATCCTACTGCGTACGAGCACTTTCAGTATCTGGCCGGGCGGGTCGCGGCCCGCACGGGGGCGGACGTTCGGAAGGGGGAGGGGGGTTGGATGCGGTACTTCGGGTACGGGGCGGCCGCCTTTGCCGCTGCAGCGGCCGTTGCGGGAGGGGCGGTCGGCTGGGGGGTAGGGCAAGTGATACAGGCAGCTCTTGGCTCCCCGCCGGGGTTCCTGCCTTGGGGCGCTACGGCAGCAGGCGCAGGTTTGGGGCTTTTCGTCCAGATATTTGTCCTCACCTTATTCTCGCATAAGGAGAGGGAGGCAGGCCTCGCTATGCTCGTGCGCAGGGCCGAGCCAGAAGAAGCCTCTCAACACGCTAATCAAGCAGACCGCTAACTCGCCAGTGCCCCAGGGGGAGGTTTGGGTGAAAGGATGTGCTGGAGCAAGTGCCTGCACGCATAGTTAAGCAAAACCGTGAGATAAAGGAACTCTTCCGGGCAAAGATCCAGGAGAAGGTGAAGCGCGAGAGGGAAAAGATGCGGGAGCGGATCGAAGAAGAGGTACCTTCCTGGATCAGGTGGGCCGTTAAGCCGCTGGCGGAGTGGCGGTTCAACGCCGTGCGGGCTAGGGACAAAGCCAAAGGAGAAGGCGGGGAAGACAACGCTTTCTTGCATTTCTGGCTCCTTCTGCCGAACAGTTGGGTTGTGGTCAATGACGCCGTATTAGAGCCGGAGCCGGACGAGTTCGTCCAGATAGACCATGTGCTAATCGGGCCGCCGGGGATGTTTCTGGTGGAAACAAAGGCATGGGAAGGGGCCTTTCTGGGGTACAAGGACAACTGGAAGCGGAAAGAAGGGAATGCCTGGGTGCGCTGCGAGAGCCCCACGAAGCAGAACGCCAGGCACGCGCGGCTGTTCGCGAAGTGGCTGAGGGCCGCGTGGATACCCCTGCCCGCGCCCCCGGAGGAACTGATATATCCCGTCGTGCTGTTCACCCGCTGCCGGTGGCTCAAAGCCGAGGAGTGCTCCATGCCGGTGTTCGACAGCGGCACGGCGCTGGCTTTCTGGCTGCGGCGCCAGGGCAAGGACCGGCTGCTTTCGCCCGAGCAGGTGGACGCCGTGGCCGCGGCGGTCGCGGAAGCGAAGCCTTGGGAGGCCGGGAGGAGCGGGGCAGAGGTGACCAGGGGCAGGAACCGGCAGGGGCGGGAGTACGTCAAGGTGCGGGGCACGAGGGAGGAGGCCGAGGCCGTGCGGCGGGAGTACGCCGAGAGGGGATGCGCGGTGTCGGAGCTGGCGGCGGACAAATTTGAGGCTGGAAGCTGTTCTTCTATCTCGGCGGGTGATGGTGGTTCGGCGTTTCCTGCAGGGGTAGCTCTTCTTCGGCGGACTAAAGGTCCGGCGCGGGAGAGGACAGGGAGGGGCGGTGGTCGTCAAAACCGAAAAAGAATCCTGGTGCTTCTTCCCGGCGGAGCCAAAGAACTTTTGTAGGACGCTGGGAAAGAGGCTTGGCTCAGCGGTAGCATGCCGTTTGGAGGGTAAACGGTGAAAGCGGTTCGAGGAATAGAGTTTTGGCCTCGCTCGTTGCGGTTGTTTTGCTGCTTCTGGGCCCGGCCTGCGGAACCTAGGAGGATGCCTGAGCGGTCTACGTGCGGAACAGCGGCGGAAGGGGCGTTTCGGGCGACTGTTGTGCGGCAAAAAATCGATGCGGGAGCCCAGGGTTCTTGCTTCAGAGTTCCGAGGCGATTCGGGAAAACTTGGAGGAATTGGGGTATGGCGAGTATCAGGGTTGAAGTCAATAAAAGAGTTTTATCTTGGGCGCTAGAACGCGCGAAGGTTGGCACAGACCTCCAGCGTAAATTCCCGCGCCTTTCGGATTGGTTGACGGGCGCCGCACAGCCAACTTTGCGCCAGCTCGAAGAATTCGCCAAAGCGACCTCCGTTCCATTTGGCTATCTCCTGCTTCCAGAGCCACCGCAAGAGCGTTTACCTATTCCTCATTTCCGTACGCTTGTTGGAGTGTCTGCCGAACATTTCAGCGCAGACCTGCTAGATACGGTACAGATCATGCAGCGCCGCCAAGCATGGATGCGCGAGTATTTCATCGAACAAGGGCACGAACCATTGCCGTTCGTTCGCTCGGCATCTCCTCGGACAGATCCGCGCGTGGTCGCTCAACAGATTCGAGGAACCCTGGGACTCAACGCAGATTGGGCTTCTCGGCAGCCCAACTGGACGGTGGCGTTGCGTGTACTGCAAGAAAAGGCGGAAGATGCGGGCATTGTGGTCGTCGTAAGTGGTATTGTCGGGAACAATGCCCGGCGCAAGTTGAACGTGGAAGAATTTCGCGGCTTTGTGCTCGTGGATGAATACGCGCCCCTGGTATTTATCAATGGCGCTGATGGTAAAGCTGCACAGATGTTTACCTTGGCACATGAATTGGCGCACGTCTGGCTAGGGAAGAGCGCCTCCTTTGACCTGCGCGACCTGCAACCTGCGCCAGATGAGACAGAGCAGGCGTGCAACCACATTGCAGCAGAGTTTCTTGTGCCCGCGGATTCGCTGCGCGAATATTTGCCATCTGCCCGCCTTGATCCGGATCCGTTCCAGGCAATTGCTCGCCGATTCAAGGTAAGCGAGATTGTCGCCGCTCGCCGTCTCCTTGATTTGGATCTGATCAGCCGAGAGAAATTCTTCGACTTCTACCAGGAATACCAGGCGCGTGAACGCAGGCAGGCAGGCAGGCAGGCAGGCAGGCGGCGATTTTTATGCCACGCAAAGTCTCCGCCTTGGGCGGCGATTTGGCGAAGCTGTAGTGCGTGCAACAAAAGAAGGGCGGCTGCTCTATGACGAGGCATACCGCCTCACAGGGCTTTATGGCAAGACGTTCGAACGTTTTGCCGAATTTATCCTGGGGATGCGCAAATGAACGCGCCGTCAGTCTTTGTTCTGGATGCGAACGTCTTCATCAATGCGGCAAGACACTATTATGCTTTCGACATTGCACCGGCGTTTTGGGAGCAACTAGTGCAACTAGCTGCTAAGGGACGAATCGTTAGCATTGATCGTGTTCGGGATGAACTGCTACGCGGCAATGATGAACTAGCGGAGTGGGCAAAGAAGAATTTCCATGGTTACTTTGATGAGACGGTGGATGCAGCGGTACTGGAGGTCTATCGCCAAATCATGATTTGGGCACAACAACAGAGCCAGTTTATTGAAGCTGCCAAAGCGGACTTTGCCTGTGCAGACAATGCCGATGCCTGGCTAGCGGCCTATGCGAAAGTAAAAGGCTACATCGTGGTCACGCACGAGAAGTTCGACCCAAACATACGCCGAAAAATACCCATTCCGAACGTATGTCAGGCCTTCGGCGTGAGTTATGTGGATACTTTCGAGATGCTTCGTCTACTGGGTGTGAGACTAGGCTCATGATGAGGTTAAGTCTCTTCGATGAAGAGCTTGCGTTGGTATTTTTACCTCGGCGGCTGACCCTGCTGCGGTTGGAGGCGGCGGAGGCTGGCCGGAGGAGCGGGAGCGGCCTGCGTGTCCGCGCCGCGGCCACAGAAGAGCGGAGGGGCCTGGTTCCGAAGCGGCTGGGGCACTTTCCCCTGTCGGCGGTTGAAGGCCGGAACCTGCGCTTATCAACCCGGTTTTTCGGGATCCAGGCGGCGTGCGCTGCGCGGATCCCGGAATCCCGCCGCATGCCGGGCGGTACGGCTCAAGAAGGGGGTTTGAGTGAGAACTGCGAACCGAAGAATGATTGTGAAGCTGGCGTTGGCGCTGTTGGCGGCTTGGATGGCCTTTTTGCTGGCGGGCTGTGCTCGGCGGGCTGGCCCGGGGGCGGGCGGTCCGGACGCCGGCGGGGCCGGTTTCGTCCCTCTGTCGGGAAGCGAAGAGAGCCCCGAGAACGCCGGTATGCCGCACATTGAAGAGAGCGCCGAAATTTCCGGGGCGCCGCACGGGGAAAAGAACACCGAGAACCCCCAGGGCGGCTATCGTCTTATAGCCCGGAAGGATTATCCCTACGGGTCCGGTCCGGATGATTTCGGCATAGAGCGCGGGACGCCCCCTGTCGCATGCGGCAAGTTTTCCGCCGGAGGTGCGGAGGGGAACCTCTATGTCCTTGATCTGGTCAACCGGAAAGTTAAGGTTCTGCGAGGGACTGATGCCGCCCTTCTGAAGGTGGTGAAGCTCCCCGGCGAGGTGATGGGCAACGGGCGCGGCCTACCCGGGTACATCGACATTGCGGCTGACGAAAACGGCATTATTTACGTGGTGGCAGCCGAAGCCGGCCGCACCCGGGTAGTCGCGTTTGATGATACCGGCAAAGTGCTGTTGGTCCATCCCATCAGAGGGGGTAGCGAGAAAGGAGCCGCGCGGGCTAGTGAAAACTCGAGAGGGACAGGTGGTTTTATGTCTTGTGGACGTAGACCCGGAGGGCGAGCAGTATTCCTTTTACTCCTTCAAAGACGGGAGGCTCATGGAACGCCGCTACCGCATTGAAATAAAAGGTAATCAGAGGGAGGTTCTCGAGATCTCCCGGTTTGAAGGCAGCAGCATCGCCCGGCTGGGGCGGTACGGCGTGACCGGAGGCGAAGAAGCCATTTTGCTAGTACCGGCTTTGTCGAAGAGGATGGACTCGGGAACCTCTATCTGTGGGTGTCGGTTGAAAAACCGCCGGTGCGACTGGAACGCTTCAGAATGGGAGTGCTGAGGTTTTCGAGAGAGGGAAAGCTTCTTGATTCCCTATTCGTCCCTGAAAGCGATTACTTCGCAATGTACGATCCAAAGTTTTTTGGCGTTGGTCGGGACGGGAGCATCTATCAGGTGATCCCTGCGGAGGAGTCCCTCAAGGTCCGCGTGTGGGCCTTGAGGTAGGGGCCGGGCTGCAACGGATCCTTGGCGGCGTTCTCCCTGTGTCCAGGTGATGACAATACCGCCCAACGTAAAGTACGCAGACGTGTTCACTAGGCTCCAGCGGGAGGCGCAGGAGAAGGGAAAGGGTTTGTGGGGCGCGGCCCCGACGGTTGGGAAGCCCGCGGGTAAGGCGGCCTACGTGGGCAACAGGCGGTCGAAGGTGTTTCACCGTCCTGACTGCGAGTGGGCGCAAAAGATAGCCCCACAGAACCGGGTGGAGTTCAGAAACAGGGAAGAGGCGGTGAGGGCGAGGTACAGGCTGTGTAAGGTGTGCAGGCCGTGAGAGTTTTTCGCGTGCAAGTGGTGTATCCCTGTGATGTCAGGATCGCGGGGAAGATGCCTGAAGCGAATAGCGAAAACCATTTTTTTCGCTTTTTGCATAACTTTCCGGCACGATTTCCCTTTACTTGACCGGAAAGAACCCCTTTTTCGAGGAGCACTCTTTCTCCTGGGCGAGAGTTCTTGCCGCTGAATCGGAAGGCTCTGGGGGAAACTGTCGAAAGGAGGAGCAGGATGTCGAGGGGACCGAGGGTTACTGAGCGAAGCTACTACCCGGTTTTGATGGAGATCGTGCGCGAAGTAGGCGGGACCGCTGTACAGGAGGTCTCGTTCAATTCCGAGCCCGACATAGTGTTCGACCTGGCGGGACGAAGGTGGTTACTCGGAGTCAAAATTGGGGATGACGCGGCTATTCTGAGGCAGGGCTTCCTTCAGTACTTGCGACACAAGCGGGAGAGTCGCTTGGATCACGGCCTCCTCCTCTTCCTACCCCTGGAGGCCCGCCACGTCCCCGCGAGACACGAAGCGTTGTGGGAATTCTTGTGCACCACCAGGGCGTATTGCCTATTGGATACGCCCACCTTTCAGGAGGAGGTCGGCACGCTTACCTTTCCCGATTACCTGAGGAGAGTAGCGACGGAGATACTTCCCCGGGTGAACCGCGGGGAACGCAGTGCTTTCTCCCTGGTCTTCGCTATAAGAGTCCTGAAGCAACACATTCAGGCACTAATGCAGGAGGTTCACTTGACGGAAGACCAACTCCTCGATCTCGTAACGAACCCAGCCTTGTTTGCGGGCCTGGCTAATATCGAAGGCGAACGAAGGGAGCAAGTCGGGAAGTTCCTCGCGGCCTACATTGTCCTAAGCCAGATACTCTTCCTGCGCCTCTTGGGGACGGCGAACCCCGATGTCCTGCCACCACAACCTGTCACGTCATCTTCACTCCGGCGGGCGTTCAGGCGCGTTCTAGACATAAATTACCGGCCGATCTACTCCCTCGACGTTTTGGGTTCCCTCGAAGAGGAGTACATCAGGGACACCTTTGACATCATCTGGGGCCTGAGAGTCGAGGAAGTGCAACACGAACTGCCGGGTCGGATCTACCACGAGCTGATGCCACCTAGGATCAGGAAAATGCTGGCCGCTTTCTACACCCGCCCAGTCGCAGCGGAGCTGATGGCGAAGTTGTGTATTGAACGTTTTGACGCCCTCGTGTTCGACCCGGCCTGCGGTTCGGGGACGATCTTAACCTCCGCGTACAGGCGCAAGAAGGAGTGCTACTACAACGAGGGGAAGGTAGGCAACCCGCACCGCCGGTTTTGCGAAGACGAAATTTTCGGTATCGACATCATGCCCTTCAGCGTCCACCTAACTGCAGCCAACCTCGCTGCCCTCGACCCGCGGACGACGATCAGTCACACCCAGATAGGTCTTGCCGACAGCCTCGCGCTCCAGCCAGAAAACGACATCATTACCACGGGCCTCAGGCAACTCGCCTGGCTCTTCCCCGAAGGCGAAGCCAGGGGGTTCACCAGTATCGGCGAGGTCTTCGACATGACCTTGCCTCAGGTGGATGTGGTGTTGATGAACCCACCCTTCACTAAGCTCGAGCGGGGGATAGGCGACTACGTCAACTTGGAGCGATATGAACCGCTGTGCGGTAGCGAGGTCGGACTCTGGGGCCACTTCATGGCCCTCGCCTATGAGTTCCTGAAACCGGGTGGGGTGCTCGGTGCCGTCCTCCCCGTGAACGTCCTGCGGGGCAACGAGAGCCGCAGGGTGCGGGAATTGCTCTTCTCACACATGACCCCCTTATTTATCCTGAAGCCTGTCGTAAATTACGGCTTTTCCGAGTGGGCCGAGTACCGAGACATAATCGTGGTTTGCAGGAAGGAACGCGTACCGCGGAGCCACCGAGTAAAGTTCGTCCTCGTGAGGAAAGACCTCAACGCGCTAACCCCCGAGGATGTCGACCACGTCGTCCGGCTCGTTAAGACGCAAACCGACCTGCGACGGGAAGAAGAACCGGTCGAGATCGCTTCATTCCCGTGGGAGGAGGTCCGCGGACGCTTTGACAACCTCATGTGGTTCTGCGGCGCAACGAGCTTCGCGCATCGAGATTTCCTCATTGGCTTCGTGGAGAGAGCACGCAATATCCTCTCCTCGTTCCCTTTCGGGTACTTCCGCGAGGGTTATCGACCGGTGCCGCAAGGAGTGTCGAAGTTTCTCTTCCTGACGAGGCACAGTGACCCGAGCAGGGTGGAGCAGGCGTATCTCACGTTCGCGGAGGAGGACGAGAGAACGGTACGGGCCTGTAGCAGAGCCGGTATCTCATACACTCTTGAGAAAAACGCCTTCGCTCCCGCCCTCAGGACGGCCACCGGTCTCCGGACTTTGAACCTCAAGGGGAAGTGGGACTACGTCGCCACGAGACCCTACGCGCAGATCGGGCGGATCGCCCGCGCTTCTGGGTTCTCCCGCGGGGACCTGCTCGAAGACGCCCGATTCTGGCAACGCCTGACCGCGGAGCTGACGGCGACACAGTCGTATCTACTGGTCAACCACCGGATCAACCCATTCTCCCCGGGCAACTACCTCGTTGCCTTTGTCTCCCCGGAACCTCTGTCGCCAGCCAACACCCTCCACGCCACGGCAGAGCGAGACCTCGAGCGGGCGAAGGCCGTGGCAGTACTACTCAATTCCGCTTTCTTCTGGGCGTGGTTTTTCCTTCTCAAAGAGGAGTCGACGGGTCGCTGGATCAACTTGCGCCACCACGACCTATACGAGATGACCCTCTACCCAAGGGAGGAGCAGATACCCGCACTCTCGGCGGTCTTCGACGAGTTCGCTGAGGTTTCTTTCCTCGCCTTCATATACCAGGTGGATCAAGACTTCGACCGGAAGTACCAGAGTTACCGCGACTCCGTGCCAAGGCGGGCCGAACCGGACTTCACCGTTGCAGAATTCATCCCTGCCGAGGTCAGGCTCGCGTTCGACAAGGCGGTAGTCGCCTCCTTGAATCTTCCGGTGACGGAAGACGAGTTACTCGAGATCTACAGAATCCTTGCCAAAGAGATGATCGTTACAAAAGCACTGGCCAGAGACTGATCTGTGAGGAGAAATTTCGCAGGAGAGGTCCCCGCTGGCGAACGGAGACTACAGAAACTCTGTAGCCTCCGTTCTTCGAGAAAGGAATACAGGCTTTGTTCCGGCCGGGCGACCGGGTGGTGATTTGTTACGCGGCGGCCGACCGGCTCCCGAACCCGAAGTGGCGCGGCAGGAGCGGCATTGCCTTCATCGCCAGCCGCGGGTCGGGGTCGCGGAACGTTTTGGTGTCGACGGACAACGGGCCGGTGGTCGTGCCGCAGGGAACATGTGGGAGTCGGCACGCTTGAGGAGAAGACTGCAGCGAAGAGGGACGCGTTGAGTGCGTCACAGGGAAGACCGTATCGGAGGACCATGAGGCACCGCGTTCTCTCTTTCGAGGAGTTCGCCCGGCTTGCAGACAGGGTGCCGACGAACTCCCTCCGCGGTTCTGCCGGGACCTGAGTGGGGTCTTCGCGGCATCCGCGGAGGAGAAGCGGGAAGGAGAACTTCTTGTCCTCGGGGAATACGTCTGCGACCTTCTCGGTCCGTGTGTCATCCTCTACTACGGCTCGTTCCGGGCGTTCCTCGGGGCGTCCCGTAGCGAGGGTGGGAGCGGGAGCTGCGGAGGACGGTGCGGCACGGGCTGCGTCACCACCTGGAATCGCTGGCCGGGGTGGACTACCTTGCCCGGGAGGACGCGGAATTTCTGGCCCGGTTTTACAAGGAATGTTCTTCAGGAAAAAGGAAAAGGCAAAAAGGGCCCGTCGGCTGATCGGGATGGATACGTCGAAGAGTACCAAAGAGGCCGGTTGACTCTAAGAAAGGCGCGCACCAACACCTTTTTTGTTTGTGCGAGAGGAAATTCCCGCCGGATGTCGAAACCCCTAACCATAGGTTAGGGGTTCTGTTGGTTCAAGGCTGCTTTGCTTGCAGGGATGACTTCTCAGTTCAAGCATCTTATTCTCATTAAGGATTCTATTTGCAGGGGAGATAAGCCAGTGTGTTGATTATCGACCTTGCAAGGTGCGGTGCGGTATATCATTTTTCCGAGGAAGTTACCCTACCCTCTTATCCTTGTTACTGCGGTAGCAGGTTTTGGTTGAAAATAACCGGCTAATAAATGCAAATAGCATGCTATTTGCATGTAA
>JABLXW010000021.1 GCA_013177945.1 Bacillota bacterium | reverse complement strand
CGAATAGTAGCAAGGCAAGCTCGAAAACAAGACCCTGCTCGGAGCAGGGGTTAAAACCTTCTTATACTTTCTCTTCAGAACTCAAAAAATACCAGGAGTGCAACGCAACCACGAAGGTTGCCCCCACTGAAAGGAGGGATATTCTTTCGTGGTTTTCTTTTTCCCCAGAGACTAAAAACCCTTAAGCACATTTGGGTTTGTCCTTAAATCTTGACCAGAGGAGGATGACAGGAAGATGAATTTCTGGGCTTTTAAGGTTTACAGGTCCGGCAGGCTTTCGCCTCTGCTGGCGGGTTTCCTTTTGTTAGGATTTCTGGTTTTCTCCCTGGGCGTTCCCATAAAGGCCGAGGCTGCTACCACAAACTCGGCGCTCTGGTGCCCGAACGTGGTCGCGGACGGCACCCCCCAGCAGCTCGGCGGGCTCTACATCAGCGAGAGTAATGCCATGTCGATTAAGCCGGGCGACTGGGTGACGCTCACCCTTCCTACCTTCACGGAACTCCAGAAAATGACTTTTTACTTTGTTAAGTCCGGTAGCTATTTCCCAGTAAATCCGACACCAAATCCAGCCATTATAGATTTTTTGAATGTACCCTACGACCAGGAGATTTTATTAACCAAGGATCAATCAAGCGAGATTCGGCTTCAGGTCACAAGCAGGCAGAGTGTTACCCTGAAAGTGTACGCTGCACCTTCTCCGCCAACGACAAACACTTTCAGAACCTACATTTACTTCGACGAGGTCGTCATCAAACCGGTGGCGCCTGAGGATCTGGAATCCTCCGACATCAAAGTGACGCTAGACGCGCCTTCGACCGCTGGCTTCACTTCAGGCACGGTAACCATTGGCAAGCTCCTCACAGGGGGCGGGAGCACGATCACCGCGGATTCCCCGACGAACATCACCGAAAACGGTGGGGATATTGCCCAGATCACGCTGAAGGAGGACTCCCCCGGGGCCCTGAAAAAGAACGCTGATGTTTTCCCGAACGGCGACACGGTGAAGCTGGTCCTGAGCCCCGGCTTCACCTGGGATACAGTGAAGCTCATCCCGCAGGGAGGCTTTGGAGCCGGCAGCGTGACTTACGCCGTTTACACCGAGGCGAACGGCTGCAGTGCCCTCTACCTCAAGATTTTGAAAGAGAGCAGCGCTTCAGATGCACCCGGTGAAGGAAAACTACCAGGACAGATTATTATCAAGGCTTCGGTCAAAGCTAACGAGCCCTTCACCACCGCCCGCGACGTGAAGGTCACCTACGGAGGCACCAATCCCGGCGTGGGCGGGGAGAAGGTGGCCGAGGTGACGGTGGCGAAGTACATCGTCTCCGGCCTGGCGGTGGCGGCCAAAAGTACCCTCGACGTGGTTGCCGGGAGGCTCAACCAGCAGATCGGCAACATTACCATCGCCGAGGGGATGCCGGGGGACCTGCCCCAGGGGAGGCTCGTCAGGCTCACGCTTCCCGAAGGGGCGAAGTGGAACCGGGAGCCCGAGGTGAGCCTTGAAGCCGGTGAGAAGGTACTTCAAGGCAACAATCTTGTAGTCCCGATAAGCTTCCAGGGCTTCGAGAACGAGCGCCGGACGGCTGTGTACAAAGTTACCACGGCGGTGAGTAAGCGCAATATCTACTGCTTCAAGAACGGGACAGTCGACCTCGCCCTGAACGCGCCCGAGGAGTTGAGCGTGACCGTCAAGGGTCCGGGCATCAACAGCACCGTGACCGTGGCCAACGTCCAGGCGCCGGTGGCGCTAAATGCCGCGGGCGGCTCCGTCCGCATCGGGGCGCAGGAGCAGGCGGTCGGCGACCTCACAATCCAGGAGAACCTGGTGGGGGCGCTCAGGGCCCGGGACGCTGCCGGGAACCGGGCGGTGCTGAAGCTCACCCTGCCCTCCGGGGTGCGCTTTGCCAAAAAGCCCACGGTGGCAGTGGCCGCGGGCGACCTGGAGATCGACGGCGCTGGGATCAGGCTCGAAGACGGGGACCGCGTCCTGGTGATCCCGGTGAAGCAGTCCAGCGCCACACCCGTAGAGAAGCAGGCGGCGGCAAAGGAAAGCTCTGAGGAAGAAGAAGGCGCCGGGGAAACTACTGCCGAACAGGTGGGGAGCACCGTTACTGTAAAGGATGTCTATCTCACGGTGGACCGCACCCTCCCTGAAGGAGACATCACCCTTGAGGTGACGGGGAGCGCCCTGACCGAGACCGGGAGCCTCTTCTCCGAGCCGCTCAACAAGCTCACCTGCGTGCTGGCGAAGTGCCTTACTGCTGCCCCGGCGGTGGTGAAGGCCCAGGTGGTCTTCACCATCGGGAGCAACAAGTACCTCGTCGGCAACGAGGAAAGGGAAATGGACGTGGCGCCTTACATCAAAAACGGCCGCACCTACGCCCCGATCAGGTACCTCGCCTACGCCGTGGGGCTGACGGACGACAACATCCTCTGGGACGGCCAGGCCAGAACGGTCACTCTGATTGCCGAAAAGCGCGTGGTGCAGTTTAAGGTGGGTGAAAAGTCCTACCTCCTGCAGGGTGTGCCGGTTCCCATAGACGTTGCTCCTGAAATTGCAAGCGGCCGCGTGATGCTCCCCTACAGGTTCGCGGCCCAGGCCCTCGGCCTGAAAGTGGATTGGGACGCGGCGAAGCAGCAGGTGATCATAAGCTAAAGAAACTCCAAATACAGTCTCGGGGCGGCTCGGGGATACCTTTGCAATCCCCGGCTGCCCCCGGGATAAAAGGGGTGGGGAAACTTGGCCGTCTCCGTGACTACTGGAGAAGCCGCTGCAGCCGGCAGGAGCGTTGACATCGCGCAGATCAGGGAGCTGTATACCCGCTATGCCGCCCGGAAAATTGCCCTCTTGGGAAGCCTGGTCTTGATCCTGGTTGGCATCGGGCTGTTCGCTACGGCAACCGGGGCCGCCGGGATCAGCGTCTCAGATGTCTGCCGTGTCATCGCGGGGAAGGTGATTCCCGGCCTTCACGTAGTTCCCTCGAGTGACCTCGCAGAGACGGTGGTAATGGAGCTCAGGCTTCCAAGGATCCTCCTTGCTGCCCTTACAGGGATCAGCCTTGCCGGGGCCGGGGTGGTGATGCAGGGCATCCTGCGCAACCCCCTCGTCTGCCCGTATACCCTTGGCCTTTCCAGCGGAGCGGCCTTCGGAGCAGCTCTCGCCATCATCCTCGGGACGGGAATCTTGGGGGCCGGCTTCAACGTGATGGGAAGGTATCTGATCGTGACCAATGCCTTCGTTTTCGGGTCCCTGACGATGGTCCTGGTGTACGGGGTGGCGCGGATCAAAGGTGCGGTTCCGGAGACTTTGCTGCTTGCAGGTGTGGCCTTCGGCTACCTTTTTCAAGCCGGAGTCTCCGCCCTCAAGTACATCTCCGAGCACGAAGCCCTCAAAGAGCTGGTTGTCTGGCTGATGGGGGGGCTGTGGGGTGCGAGCTGGGACACGGTCTCGATTCTCTTCCCTGTTGTGCTGGTCTGCCTGGGGCTGCTCGTCCGCTACGCCTGGGATCTCAACGTGCTCGGCGCCGGGGAAGATGTCGCCATGAGCCTGGGCGTTAACGTAGGGCGGTTGAGGGTGGTGTCTCTTGGTCTGGCGACGCTTGTCTCCTCGAGCACCATTGCCTTTACCGGGATCATCGGATTTATCGGTTTGATTGCCCCCCACATCTGCCGCATCCTCATCGGAGGTGATCACAGGTTTTTGATCCCCTGCTCCTGCCTCACAGGCGGTGTTCTGCTTTTGCTCGCCGATACTTTAGCCCGGATTGTGCTCGCGCCTGTAGAAATTCCGGTGGGAATCGTCACCTCGCTGCTTGGCGCTCCCTTCTTTATCTACCTGCTCCTCAAGCGGAAGCGCCAGTGGTGGTCTTAAGCAAGCAAAAAGCGAAGGGAGGTTGTGTTGCTCATGGTGAAAGCGAAAAATGCGATTGCGCACTGTCTGGCTCTTGTTCTGGTTTTCAGCCTGGTCTTGGGGCAGCTTGCCTGCGCTCCGTCAGTCCAGGCAGCATCTAAGAGAATCACCATCACCGATTCCCTGGGGCGAACGGTCAGGGTTCCCTACGCTCCGCAGCGCATCATTGTGACCAACAGCGATACTGCAGAAATGATCTGTGCTTTAGGGGCGGCAAATTATCTTGTCGGCGTCTCGGATACCTGTCTGAAAGACCCGTTATTGAAGCCGAAGCTGAAAAAGGCGCAGGATGTCGGGAAATGGAATGCGCCCAATGTGGAGAAAATTGTGGCCTTAAGGCCTGACATTGTTTTTGGGTATCCAGGATACACCAAAGACGAAGTGATCGTCAAGCTCCAGAAGGCAGGGATTCCGGTAGTCCTTCTCGACTGCTACAAGTGGAAGACTCTCGCCCAGGACATCCGCACCTTGGGCAAGATCCTCGGAAAGGAAAAGCAGGCGGCGGAGTACATCGCCGTAATTGAAAAGTATCAAAAGTTGATCGAAGGCCGGACCAAGAAGCTGCCGCTTGCTAAGAAACCTTCGACCTACGTTGAGAGCTATACCGATTACTCCAGCGTCAGTGCCGGCTCCGGCGGTGCTCAGATGCTGGAGGCTGCTGGAGGAAAGAATATTGCCGGCGGCTTTCGGATTCCCTACCCCAAGGTCAGCCCCGAGTGGGTTCTCGCCCAGAATCCGCAGGTGATCATCAAGGCCGTCAGCAGCACCAGTGTTCCTTCAGGCCTCGGTGAATCCGCGGAAGCGATGAAAAAGAAGCGCGCCGAGATTATGTCGCGGCCGGGCTGGAAGAAGATTTCGGCAGTGCAAAAGGGAAGGGTCTACATCGTCTCCAGCGACATTTGGACGGGCCCCCGGGCGGTGGTGGGGATCGCCTACATGGCCAAATGGATCCACCCCGGCCTCTTCCGGGACCTGGATCCTGCGGCCATCCACAAAGAGATCCTGAAAAAGTTCCACGGCGTCGAGCCGAAGGGCGCCTGGGTTTATCCGTAAATTGTATCCTGAATAACGAATGGTAAATCAGAAGGGAGGGTGAATTTTGCAGTTATTTCCGTCTGACAGGGAGTTTTGGATAAAACTGTGGCAAGATGCTCGGGAAAACTCGCCGATGAGGCGGCGGCGCTGCCGGAACGGGAGTGAGATGATAGAAAATTGGAACCGGCGTGCTCAGTGTTATGCACAAAGAACCAGTGAACAGAACGCCCGGGAAAGACAAAAAATGGTGATTGCTATGCTGGAAAAGGAGGGCGCCCTAAGACCCGGCTTCAGTGTGCTGGATATTGGGGCGGGACCGGGGAATTACACCATTCCCTTTGCCCGTCTGTGCAGGCAGGTAACCGCCGTCGAGCCTGCCGCCGAGATGGTAAGAATTCTTAAGGACAAGGTGGCGGCCGAGCAGCTGGAAAATGTCAGAATCATACAGCGAACCTGGCAGGAAGTTCGGGTGGAAGAGGAAGGAATGACCGGTCAGTTTGATCTGGTGTTTGCTTCGATGACGCCCGGGGTACAGGACCCGGAAACGCTGGAGAAAATGATTAAGGCCTCAAGAGGTTATTGTTATCTAAGCGCTTTTTCCGGCCAGCGTTGGGGGCGAGCGCACCGCGATCTCTGGCAGCGGTTCTTTAACGAAGACATAGGAGGTAACCCGGGGGACATTTTATATCCTTTCGGTTTGCTTTATGCCATGGGTTACCGTCCCAATCTCCGCTTTGTTGCCAATCGCCGCATGCGGGAACACAGAATGGAGGAGGCGATTGAGGAGTTGACCAGGTTTTTCTGGAATTATATGGACATAACCCCAGAGGTCAGACAGGTGATAGAAGAGTACGTTAGAGAACATGCCCGAGATGGCGTCTTTCAACAGGAGACTGGAGGCTGCTGGGGGATGATGCTGTGGCGCGTCAATGACGTGGTTGCTGGATGACTGACTACGCAAATTATTACGACTGAAATTGGGGGTGTGAGGGATGCGGAGGAAAAACTCATTATTTATCTTGATTATGCTTTTGGTTTTTTCTTTAAGTGTTGCTCTGTTCGGTTGCGGAAAAGATCAGGCATCAAGTGAACAAAAAGCTGATTTGGTAAAAAGTGAGAAAAAACAGCAAGCAGACACAATCAGGTTAGGAGGAGGAGATTGGGGATACCCGACACCTTTTGCCCATTATTCCAGAGGTCCAGGTTCTCGCAAGATGCGCCTGATTTTCGATACCCTCGTGGCCAGCGATGCCGAGGGTAAGATCCTTCCCAGACTGGCCGCTGATTGGCAGGTCAGCGAGGACGGCCTGGTCTACACCTTTAAGCTCCGGCCCGGAGTAAAGTGGCACGACGGCCAGCTGCTCACAGCCGAAGACGTGGCTTTCAGCTATGAATACCAGAAGCAGTACCCCCCAGTCAGTGCTGCTGATCTTTCTGCTGTAAGAAAAGTGGAGGCCGTGGACGGCCAGACGCTGAGGATAGAGCTTGGCCAGCCGGAACCCCGTTTTTTGGCCAACCTGGCAAGTTTCACCATTATCCCGAAGCACATCTGGGAAAAAGTCACCGATCCCTATAACTTCGTTGCTCCCGAGGCCGCAGTGGGATCGGGACCTTACAGGTTGACTGATTACAGCAAGGAGCACGGCACGTATCGATTTGAGGTCAATCAAGACTTCTGGGGGAGCAAGCCGCGCGTTAAGGTGATCGAGTTTGTTCCGGTGAGCGAGGAGGTCCTGGCTTTCGAGCAGGGGGAAGTCGACCGGATCACAATTCCGCCCGACCTTTTGCCCCGGTTCGAAAATAATCCAGAGTACCGGGTCATGCGCTATGAGACCACGTGGGCCTACCGGCTTTATTTTAATATGAAGCGGCGGCCGGAACTGGCTGACAAGGTTTTCCGCCAGGCCCTGGCCTATGCCATTAACCGCCAGGAGTTGGTGGAAAAGGTGGAGCGCGGCGCTGCGGTGCCGGGGAACCCTGGCGTGCTGCACCCCAACAACAAGCTTTACAATCCCCAGGTGCCTCAATACCCTTATAACCGGCAGAAAGCGGAAGACCTCTTAAATGGCCTGGGCTATAAGGACACCGACGGCGACGGGGTACGGGAGAGCAGTCGCGGGAAGAAGTTGAGCTTCCAGTTGCTGGCCGACGAGGGAAGCGCCCGCCTGGCAGAACTGATCAAGCAGCAGCTGGCCCTGATAGGTGTGGAGATCAACGTGAAGGCTGTCGATATGAAGACGAGGGACGCCCGCTTTAAGGAGGGAGACTTTGAGCTCTGCATCAACGGCAGCGGCGGCGGGGAAGACCTAAAGGAGATAACCAGTAAAAGCAAGGCCAGGGCTACAACTACCACCGCAGCAGTGATCGGTTACCATAACCCGGAGGTCGACAGGTTGTATTCCGCCCAGGAGAAAGAAACCGATCCTAAAAAGCGCCGGCAACTGATGGCCGAGCTGCAGCAAATCGTGGCTGAAGACCTGCCCAAGCTTACTTTATATTATAAAAACTCCTTGGCGGTGCACCGGCCTTCGGTATACGACGGTTGGAGCCAGGAAACCTATCACAGCGACAGCCGGGAAAACTTTGTGGACGACTGAGGGGGAGGAACAGAACACCTTCTTCTTGGTCCAGTTCTGGCTAATGACGGTTAGATCCGCGTGGTATAGAAGCAGCGAAGAAGGGTTCTGGCAGCTCAAGGGAGTTTATCTAGAGAGTTTATCTGGTGAAGGGGGGAGCTCCGCTCTCCCCTGAATTCCTGTCGCGGCTACCGGCAGAAAAGTTATCCAGGCGACGGGTGAAGGGGGTGCCAGAATAGATAAAGCATGCAAGTGCGGGGAGGCCGGTACAATATGCGGCGGAAGAGAGGTTCGAAGCTCCTGGAATACGGCATCACCCTCTGGCTTGTGATCACCTTAAACTTTCTTCTCCCCAGGATAATACCGGGCGATCCCTTCCTGGTGCTCACCTCGGCTGATCCGGAAAATGAGGAAGTCGTGCTGAGCGAAGAGCAGAGGCAGTTTTTCTTTCACTACTACGGTCTGGACAGGCCTCTTGGTGAGCAGTATCTGTCTTATATCTGGGAGTTATTCCGCGGGAATTTAGGGTACAGTTTGTATTACAAGGAGCCGGTAAGCCAGATTATCCTGCGCCGGCTACCATGGACGGCATTTATGGTAATTGCGGCGGTTGTATTTAGCACCGGCATCGGCGTTATTTTGGGCAGCATATCTGCCTGGTACCGGGAGAAATGGCTGGATAGACTCTTGTTTTTAAATATGATTTTTCTCTCGGAAATTCCGGCCTTTCTCTTGGGGCTTATGCTTCTTTTTACATTCGCCGCGGGGCTGGGCCTGTTCCCATTATCAGGAGCGATAACCCACTTTATCGATTATCATGGCTGGTGGGAAAAGCTTTTGGATATTTTACACCATGCTTTTTTACCGGTGGTTGCTCTAACCATTGCCCACCTGGGCGGCATGTATTTGCTTGCCAGAAATAGCATGGTAACGGTATTGGAAAAGGATTACCTGCGTACTGCCTGGGCAAAAGGACTTCCCAAAAGACGGATCATTTTTCGTCATGCTCTGAGAAATGCCCTGCTTCCTATAGTAACACGCGTGTTCTTAAGCCTTGGTTCTCTTGTGGGTGGCGCCATACTTGTGGAAAATGTTTTTGCTTATCCGGGGCTGGGGCATTTAATGCGAGAATCGGTAAAGTTTCATGATTATCCAGTTATCCAGGGGATTTTTCTGGTAGTAACCATATGTGTTTTAACGGCGAATTTCTTTGCTGATTTAGTTTACAAAAAACTTGACCCGCGGGTCGGTGATGCGGAGTAGAAGCCAAAAGAGAAAAGGTTTGAGGGGGCAGTCCCGAGTTGTCGGTAAAAATAATCGAGTTGGTAAAAGAATTTTCGCTGCCGGGAATAGCCGGTCTTGTGGTGATTTTCGCCGTTCTCCTGATAGCTCTTTTTGCTCCCTGTATTTCAATACATCCTCATAATATCCCCTCCGGACCACCGCTCTCGCCGCCCGGAGGGGGGCATCCTTTAGGAACCGATGAGCTTGGTATTGACCTCTGGTCCCAGATATGTTACGGGGCCAGGGTCAGCTTGCTCGTGGGTTTTGGGACAGCTTTACTGGCAGGCTTAGGCGGCGGCTTGATTGGTATTGTTTCAGGATACCTGGGCGGGTGGCCCGATAAGGTTTTAATGAGGTTAATTGATGTTATGATTGTGCTGCCGGATTTTCCGCTGATGATTGTGCTGGCAGCCTTTTTGGGTCCAAGCCTTTTGAATATTATTTTGGTGCTGGCCCTGTTTTCGTGGGTTTTCCCCGCAAGAATTGCCCGTTCTCAAATCTTGATGTTAAAAGAACAGAGTTACATCAAATCGGCGGAAACATATGGTGCCGGCGCCTGGTATTTAATGTGGAGGCACTTTCTCCCGGAGGTCTTCCCTGTGGTGGCGGTGAATATGATCAGGCTTACGGGAAGGGCAATCGTGTCTGAGGCCGGGCTTTCCTTTTTAGGGTTGGGTGACCCCACCTCTAAAAGCTGGGGCTTGATCATTCATCATGCCACCAATTTTCGGGGAATTTATTACACTGACTTTTGGAAGTGGTGGCTGCTCTACCCGTGGCTTACGTTAACTGCAATGGTAATCTCACTCGCCTTCGTCAGCCGTGATTTGGAGCGAATTGCTGATCCGCGTATGGGAAGGTGAACGCCTGCTTTCGAGGGGGTGTTGCTTTGACCGCTGACGGTAAATTTTTGCTGGAAATAAAGAATCTATCAATTACTTATCATACCGTAAACCCACCGGTGAAGGCTGTTGACGCCGTGTCCTTGCAGCTCAGAAAAGGGGAGAGCCTGGGAATTATCGGGGAATCCGGGTGCGGCAAGAGCTCCCTTGCCCTGGGGATAATGGGGCTTATTAAACAGGGCAGTGTTGAGGGAGAAATTTTTTACAACGGCCAAAAGCTGACTGGATTGCCAGAGAAAAAGTTAAAAAAGTACCGGTGGAAACATATTGCTCTGGTATTTCAAAATTCCCTGGAGGTGCTTAATCCCGTACTTAAAATCAAAGAGCAAATAGGTGAACCCTTACGGACTCATTATGACCTGTCTCCTTTAGAGATTGACCAAAAGGTAGTAAAACTTTTGGAAATGGTAGGCCTGGACCCGAAGTGGCGGCACTATTATCCTCACCAGTTATCAGGGGGGATGAGGCAGCGGGTGCTTTTGGCCATGGCTTTATCCTGCGACCCGGAATTATTAATTGTAGACGAGCCTACCACGGCGCTGGACGCCATGAGCAAAAATGATATTTTACAGTTGTTACAAAAATTACAAAAAAAATTACGTTTGACCATGGTCTTAATATCACACGATTTAGGAGTAATTAAAAAACTTACCTCCAGGGTTATGACCATGTACTGCGGGCGGGTAGTCGAGCTGGGAATTACCTCGGAAGTGCTTAAAAACCCCATGCACTGTTATACCCGGGGCCTGCTTAATTCTTCCCCCAACCTGTTTAAATACAAGGACCTTTGGGGGATCGACGGGGAACCTCTCTCGGGAAATTCTATAGGAGGTTGCGCTTTCTATTCCCGGTGCTGTCAGCGCGAGGAAAGCTGCAGCAGGAGCAGGCCTCCCCTCAAGTATATAGGCCTCGAGCGTATGGTAGCCTGCCACAAAGGAGGCATTGAAACATTTCTCAGGGCCGAAGGCATCCGAAAAACGTATAAGCTGAAAGATATGGAAATTGAGGCGGTAAAAGGCGTTAGCCTGGAAATAAGAAGTGGTGAAGTGGTTGCACTGGTGGGAGAATCCGGTTCCGGCAAGTCAACGCTGGCCCACATTTTGGTGGGTGTTCTGCCGGCTGATGCGGGCCACGTTTTTTTCAGAGGTAAAAAGGTGGAGGGAAGATGGGCCACCAAAATGATCGGAGGTATGCAAATTATCTTCCAGGACCCCTTTTCCGCAACGAGCCACCGCATGAAAGTTTTAGATGTAGTCAAAGAGCCGCTGGATATAATTAAGTGGGGAAGCAAAGAAGAAAGGGAAGAGCAGGCAATCAAGGCGCTGCAGATGGTTCAACTGTCCGTTGATCCGGGATTTTTGAACCGTTACTGCCACGGCTTGAGCGGGGGACAGCGCCAGCGGCTGGCAATAGCGCGGGCACTGGTAACTAACCCAAAATTATTAATTGCGGATGAAGTAACCTCGATGCTGGACCCTTCTACGCAGGCCAATCTTTTAAGAGAACTTAAGGGGCTCCAAAACAGGTATGGGTTTGCCATGCTTTACATTACCCATGACTTGCATTTGGCCCGAAAAGTTGCTGATAAAGTTTATGTTATGCATCAAGGTGAAATCGTGGAAACCGGCGTTTCTTTTGAAATATTTGATAATCCGAAGCATGTTTATACAAAGCGACTTTTGAGCGAAGCTTTTAGCAGTTTGGTTTAACCCTGCACGGGGTCGGAGATAAATGCCGGGTTACAGCAATCTTCTTAAAAAGTGAACTGCAGGGAGCAGGTTTTACATAAGAATACGGCGTGGGAAAAGCAGGGCTACGAAGGTCCTTCCTGCCTGAAGGCAGGTTGGGTTTTTGTGGCCCTTTTTCTTTCTTTCAGTTAAAATTTTTAAATTAAGCTTGTTCACTCCACGAAAATGTATGCTCCCGGCTGGAAAAACGCATCAAGGCGAGGCTTCGTAGCAGGGAGCGAGAAGGGGAAAATGTCAATTTATCAGGAGAAATTTTATTGAAAGGAGCGGACGCGATGAAGCTGAAGGTAAAGGGAATCGTTTTTGCTACGGAAGCCGGGAAGTGCTTCAGGACGTGGAGCTGGAGGCCAGGGCAGGGGAGATTCTTGCCATCATCGGTCCCAACGGGGCGGGCAAGAGCACCCTGCTCCGCTGCATCAACAGGATCCTGAAGCCGTATCTGGGGACAGTCTTTCTAGATGGTAGAGATCTTTTTCTCTTAAGCGGCCAGTGGTTAATAAGCATGATTAACAGGACAGACTGACCTTAATAAAACACATGACTTGTAACAAGGTCTGTGTTCTTGTTGAATATGGGATGCTATCAGGTAAGGATATATGTAATTTCAGAATGGGGGAGATAGAAGTGAAAGGCTCAAAAAAATTATTTTTATATATAACACTAATAATAATATTTACTCTACTGGTTAGCTTCACTTTTTCATGTAAAAAAGCATCACGTGAGACTGCTGCCAAAAAAGCATCAGAAGAGACTGCTATCAGCTATCCTAGGAGGATCATTGATTCTCTCGGTAGAAGTGTAACTGTTAATAAACCGGTCGAAAGGATAATCGCATTGGGTAATTACCGGTGTGAGGCGGTTAAAGTGCTGGGAGTTGCTGATAAAATAGTAGGTATAGATTCAAATTCGAAAAAGAACAGTCCTTATTACTTTCCGGAACTGATTGACAAACCGGATGTCGGAACCTGGACGGTGCCCAACGTTGAGGTGATAGCCAGTTTACATCCGGATATAGTCATTACTTCTGCAAATCAAGAACGACTTTCAAAACTTGAGGAAAAACTTAAACCCCTGGGAATTACAGTAATTGGATTTGATTTTTACAGGGAAGACCGCATTAAAGATGAAATTAAAAAGCTGGGATACCTTCTGGAAAAGGAGGATGAAGCACAAGAGTATATAAAATGGCGGGAGCAATATGAAAAAATAATTAATGAATATGTAAGAGATCTCAATGAAGAAGAAAAACCAAAAGTATTTATGGAATGGGGATCTAAAGCGGGCACAAGCTATGGCAAGGGATCCAGCGGCCAGGCTGTATGCACTTTTGCTGGGGGTAGGAATGTAGCCGCTGGACTGCCTGAATATCCGACTGTGAGTATGGAGTGGGTGGTAAAGGAAAATCCCGACGTAATAGTGAAACACGTCAGCATAGAAGAGGGAAAGTGGGGTTGGAATAACCCAGAGGAGCCAAAGAAAATAATCGCTGAACTCGAGAACCGTCCTGGCTGGAGTATTATATCCGCAGTTAAGAATAATAGAATCTACTTGCTGAGTAGTGAGATTGCCTGGGGGCTGGATGGTATTGTCGGCGCTGCTTATTGGGCAAAGTGGTTTCATCCATCGTTGGAGATAAATCCGAAACATATTTATAAAGAATACCTTGAGCTTTTCCTGGGAATCGAATGCCCGGAAGATATAATATTCGCCTATCCGCCGGTAAAGTAATTGATGAGGAAGTTACGCTGGCAAATTAACTTATTCACCCTGTAGTACGGCGGGGATTCATATAGTGAGGCGGAAAAAATAAAAGAAGGATTTCTTGCCTAAATATCGAAAGGGTTAAACAAACGCCAGCTGGAGCTGGCGAAATAACTCCGGGAAGAAGAAGCTTCATTTTTCAAGTTTAAGTAATGTTGTAAAATGAGCGTTCAGATTTGGAAAGCAGGGCCACGAAGGTCCTTTCCTGCCTGAAGGCAGGTTGGGTTTTTGTAGCCCTTTTTCTTTCTTGTTGCGAGAATCAGAGAGGGGGAATTGGGAATGAAAAAGAAATTGTCTTTAAAGCTGTTAGTGTTCGTCTTTATCGTTCTTTTATCCCTGGCGGCTGCGGGATGCAGTCGAAATGAACAGCAGGCAACGGGCGAGGCAAAAAAAACTACCATCACCATTAAAGATTCCACCGGGAAGGAGATTACCGTTCCCAGAGGATTGAGCAGGATCGTGTTGCTCAATTCAGATGCTGCTGAAGCCCTGCGAATTCTCGGAGTTTCCGGGGATATAATTG